>VTPD01000063.1 GCA_008638015.1 Pelagibacteraceae bacterium
ATTTTTAATAGCAGCCATAACCGCATGCCATCCTCCAATCCAAAAATAATTTTCTTTCATTTTTATAATTTTGTGTTTTAAGACTATTTATTAATACATTTTATAAGTTTTATTAAAAAACTAATAATATATATTTAATACTTAACTATTGCTTTTGGAGGGATACCAAAGCGGTCAAATGGGGCGGGCTGTAAACCCGCTGGCTCCGGTCTTCGAAGGTTCGAATCCTTCTCCCTCCACCAAAAATGGCTTAAATTATAATTTTTTTCTATCTTGCAAAGTGTTGATTATTGAGACTTTAATGCTATAAGCACTTGGCTGTTGTGGGTATAACAGTTTGGTACTGCGGGTGTAGTTCAATGGTAGAACTCCAGCCTTCCAAGCTGGTTGTGAGAGTTCGATTCTCTTCACCCGCTCCAAAAATTAAACAACTAAAAAGGATTAAAAAAAAATAAAATGTCTAAAGAGAAATTTAACAGGAATAAACCACATTGTAACATTGGTACAATTGGTCATGTCGATCACGGTAAAACAACTTTAACTGCAGCGATTACAAAAGTTTTATCTCAAGCTGGAGAAGGTTCAGCAGCAACATTTACTGCTTACGATCAGATTGATAAATCTCCTGAAGAAAAAGAAAGAGGAATTACAATTTCAACTGCCCACGTTGAATACGAAACAGCAAAAAGACATTACGCTCACGTTGATTGCCCAGGTCACGCTGACTATGTAAAAAATATGATCACAGGTGCTGCGCAAATGGATGGAGCAATTTTAGTTGTGAATGCAGCTGATGGTCCTATGCCACAAACAAGAGAGCACATTCTTTTAGCACGTCAAGTAGGTGTACCTGCACTTGTTGTATTTTTAAATAAGTGTGACACTGTAAATGATAAAGAACTTTTAGATTTAGTTGAAATGGAAATTAGAGAGTTGTTAACTTCTTATCAGTTCCCAGGCGACACTATTCCAATCATCAAAGGATCAGCTTTAAAAGCTTTAGAAGGTGATGCTGAAATGGGAGTGAAACCAATTTTAGAATTAATGAAAGCAGTTGATGAAACTATTCCTCAGCCTGCAAGACCAGTTGACAAACCTTTCTTGATGCCAATTGAAGATGTTTTTTCAATTTCAGGAAGAGGAACAGTTGTTACAGGTAGAATTGAACTTGGACAAATTAAGACTGGTGAAGAAATCGAAATCGTTGGTATTAGAGATACACAAAAATCTGTTTGTACTGGTGTTGAGATGTTTAGAAAACTTCTTGATTCAGGTGAAGCAGGTGACAACGTTGGAGTTCTTCTTAGAGGAATTGAAAGAACTCAAGTGGAGCGAGGACAAGTTCTTGCAAAACCTGGTTCAATCAAACCACACACAAAATTTGAAGCACAAGCTTATATTTTGAAAAAAGAAGAGGGTGGAAGACACACTCCTTTCTTTACAAAGTATAGACCACAGTTTTATTTTAGAACTACTGACGTTACGGGTGAAGTAACTTTACCAGCAGGAACAGAAATGATCATGCCGGGAGATGACGCTAAAATGACAGTAACTTTGATCAGCCCAATTGCGATGGATGAAAATCTTAAATTTGCAATTCGAGAAGGTGGAAGAACTGTAGGAGCGGGAGTAGTAACTAAAGTAATAGAGTAAAACTCTACAAAGGAGTGTAGCTCAACTGGTAGAGCGCCGGTCTCCAAAACCGGAGGCTGTGGGTTCAAGTCCCTCCACTCCTGCCAGTTTTAGCTAGTTTATATTATGCAGAATCCTATTCATTTTTTTAGAAGTGTTAAGCAAGAGATTTTTAAAATCACTTGGCCTACTAGAAAAGAAACTTTAATGGGCTCTGTAACGGTTATTGCAATGGCAGTAATAGCTTCTTTGTTTTTTTTACTACTAGATCAAATTTTTAAATTTGGTCTTAACTTTTTGATTGGAGCATAATTTTAATGATGCAATGGTATATTGTTCAATCTTACTCTGGATTTGAAAAAAAAGTATCTGAACAAATAGAAGAAGAGCTAAAAACTGCAAATTTAAGTGATCATTTTGATCAAGTGTTAGTACCAACGCAGGATGTTACTGAGATCAAAAAAGGAAAAAAAACAATTGTAAAAAAGAAGTATTTTCCTGGTTATGTATTAGCTAAGCTAAATATGACAGATCAAATTTATCATTTGATTAAAAACTTAAAGAAAGTTAGTGGTTTTTTAGGACCTCAAGGAAAACCATCTCCTATTTCAGAAGCAGAAGTACAAAAAATTCTTGGAAATATGGAAGAAAGTGTTTCAAATCCTACTAATTCAGTAATCTTTACGGTTGGCGAGCAAGTCAAAGTATCAGATGGTCCATTTGCATCTTTTAATGGGTTAATTGAGGAAGTCGATGAAGAAAAATCTAGACTTAAGGTGTCAGTTTCTATATTTGGTAGACCCACTCCAGTAGATTTGGATTATACGCAGGTAGAAAAATTATAGGTTATGGCAAAAGAAATTGCAGGTTATTTAAAATTACAAATTAAAGGTGGACAGGCAAATCCAGCTCCGCCAGTTGGTCCTGCATTAGGTCAACGTGGAATTAACATTATGGAATTCTGCAAGGCTTTTAACGACAAGACAAAAGATTTTATGGGACAGCCAGTTCCAGTGGTTATTACCATTTATAAAGATAAGAAATTTGATTTTATTATTAAAACACCTCCAGCTTCTCACTTAATTAAAGAAGCAATGAAATTAAAATCAGGTTCAAAAGAACCAGGCAGGGTTTCTGCAGGTACAATTACAAAAGATCAGTTAAAAAAAATTGCAGAAGCAAAAATGAAAGATTTAAATGCAGTGGATATTGAAGCTGCAATTAAAATTATTGCAGGATCTGCAAGATCCATGGGAATACAGGT
>VTPD01000064.1 GCA_008638015.1 Pelagibacteraceae bacterium
TAATACGAACTAATAAATTTTGATCATAAGGAAGACCCAAAGGTATATTCCAACATTTGTAGATTTGTGCTTTCACCGCATCCTCTTGGCTCAAGGTTAATCCTTTATCTAAATTAACTCTACTATCTTGATCTTGCGTGAGCTCTAACGATTGTTTTTTTTGTATTTCAGCTGTTTCTTCTTTTGACTTATCTATCAAGGCAGCAATTTTATTCGGATCAAATAATTCTTTCTTTTCAAATTCTGAAGACTGTCTAACTAGTTCTTTTATTTCTTCTGGATTTTGTTTTTTTTTCTCTTCCTTCTTTTGTTCTGTTTTTAATTTATCTGGCAAAGGTACTGCTTTTGGTTTTTCTTTTGGAGTAATTTTTGGTGGAGCTTGTTTAGTCACCACTCTTTTTTCTTTTTCTTCTTTTATTTTTTCAATTATTTCTCTCGCTTTTGGGGCAAATGGGAGTTGAGTTTTTTCTGATATTTGAATTAAATCGATAGCAATTACTGGAGGAACGTTAATTGGATCTTTTCTCATAAAAGGTAAAGATAAGGCGGTTATTATAATTAGAACGCTATGAAAAAGGATCGACAACGATACACTTTTATACATAGTTTACCTTTTGGTTTCAGAGAGCAACGCTACTTTTGAAAAACCTGATCCAGATAATTTACCCATAATTTCCATTACTCTTCCGTAATTAATATTTCGGTCTCCTCTTATATAAATTCTTGTGTCCGTTCTATTTTTTGAAATAGCTAATAACTTTGGTACCAATTCATTAAAAGAAACTTTCGTATCTTGAATAAAAGTTTCTCCTTTAGAATTAATACTCAATGTTAGAGGCTCCTGGTCATCTGGCAAAGAGTCAGCCTCGCTATTAGGCAAATTTACGGGAACCCCTACTGTTAACATCGGAGCCGTCACCATAAATACAATCAGCAAAACTAACATCACATCGACAAATGGTGTTACGTTAATTTCGCTCATCAAAGACCTCGAGCGTGAACTAGATTTTGAAAATTGGAAAGCCATTTAAATGATAGTTAAAAAACTCTGGGTAAAATTTTCTAATTTTTGGGTATATTTTCTAGAGCTGCTCGTAAATTTATTATAAGCAACAACTGCAGGAATGGCAGCCAATAAACCTAAGGCTGTGGCAAACAATGCTTCGGCAATACCAGGCGCAACAATTGCTAAACTTGTATTTCTTGAAATTGCAATAGATTGGAAAGAATTCATAATTCCCCAGACTGTTCCAAACAAACCTATAAAAGGAGCAACTGATCCTACAGTAGCTAAGAAGGTTAAATTTTTTTCATATTTTTCCACTTCTTTATCGATTGCAACATCCATTACTCTTTTAGTTCTCTCTACTAATTGATTTTTTCCTTTATGGTCTTGAACACACTCCATGCCGGCACGGAAAACATTAGTCATAGGATCATCCGAATCTTTATCGGTTCGTTTATAAAAATCCAAAGCAGACTTAGACGACCAGAATTGATCCTCAAAAATTTCCGTAGATCGAAAAATTTTTCGAAAAATTTTAATTTTATCAAAAATAAGTGCCCAAGAAAAAATAGAAGCAGCAATTAACATGATTATCACAGACTTCACGACAAAGTCTGCTCTCATAAAAAGGGTTAGAATTGAAAAATCAGTAGTACCTAGACTTGTTGCAGCTGTTGTGACTGGATCCATATTAATTATAACTTTTAGAACTGAATATTGTCATTAATTTGTCCTTAACAATTACAAAGGTTCGCTTTTAAAGACAACTCTTGAATAAAGTCAGCGCCTCTTTTGGCATTTTGCTGGGCCTACTCTCTTTATTAATGCAGGCTAATTTCACTTTTGCTTCAATTAACAAATGTTCTTTATTATCTTTGTTAATCGTTTCTAATTTATAAATATTTTGCTTCATAATAATTTTTACAACTGACAACTGTTCAATAGATGTCTTGACTACCAAAAGGTCCTCGAATGATGCAGGTTTTTTAAATGCGATATCGCAGTGTGAAACTACAATTTGAAAACCAAAATCCTCCATCAATTTCTGATGATTTAATCCAAGATCATAAATCAGTTCCGTTCTGGCTCTTTCTAGAAATTTTAAATAGTTCGCATAATAAACAATGCCTCCCGCATCAGTATCTTCGTAATAAACTTTCGTCTTAAAATTAAAAATTTTAGCCATGAAAACCCTCGTTGGTAAAGTGATCCACAAAATATTTACCAATTAGTATAGCGTCTGATTTATTAGAATCTTTTTTTTTAGTTAATTGCGGAGAAAGATCTGGAAACATTTCTATTACTTTTGTTCTGCTAGCATCTTTTGTAGTACCAATTAAATTAAAATGTTTTTTCCATTTCGCCGGTCTAATAAAATAAATAGAAATTCCAAGTGCTGAACAAATTCCCTTTATGACACCAAATGATTGACCAAAATTAAACATACTAGTAACCCCTTGACCAGGCATGGCACTTACCTGTTCTATAATGACTGCAGTTTTTTCTCGATCCACTACTCTCGATTTTATTTCATGTGCAAGCTGTGCAGCGTTGACTTGTCTTTTATTTTTTTTACCATCAATCATAGTTGGCATATCAAAAAAATTTATAATTTTTTTATTGTCAAAGACGCTAATGGCACCACTAACACCTGGATCAATTCCAAAAACAATCATGCCTCTAACTCCTGCAAAATTGTTTCATCAATATCAAAATTTGTATAAACATTTTGTACATCCTCATCATCTTCCAACAAATCAATAAAATGAATAATTTTTTCAAATGTAGGTTTGTCTATAGAAATAGTATTTTTTGCTTTCCAAATAATTCCTGCAAAACTTAAAT
>VTPD01000010.1 GCA_008638015.1 Pelagibacteraceae bacterium
GAGCATCGGTTTTCTAAACCGAGGGTCGCACGTTCGAGTCGTGCAGGGCGCACCAAATTAAATGTTTTTTGTTTATCTGATAATCTCAACAAATGATCAGCCTAATACATATGTAGGATATACTAACAATATTTTTAAAAGAATTATTTTACATAATGATGGCAAAGGTGCAAAATATACAAAGGGTAGATTTTGGAAATTAGCTTATTTTGAAAAATTTAATTCTAAAAAAGTTGCCATGAAGAGAGAATATGCATTGAAAAAAGATTATAAATTTAGAAAAACTCTTAAAAACCTATTTAATCTGGCTTACTCAATTAAAACTAGAAATTTTAAGTAAATTTGAGCTTAAATTAATACGTAAAATTAGCTATACTTTGTCATAAATCAATAATTAATAAGGGGATAATAATGAAAATTATTAAATTAATGATTTCAATGTTTGCAGTTTTTTTAATTACTGCATGCGGAAATCAAACTACAAAAAAAACAAGCACTCTTGATACTACCAAAAAACAAGGTTTTGTTAAATGTGGAGTATCACAAGGTCTTCCAGGATTTTCAAATGCTGATGCAGGAGGAAATTGGACTGGTATCGACGTTGATGTGTGCAGAGCTGTAGCTGCTGCTGTTTTAGGCGATGCTACTAAAGTTAAATACACACCTTTAAGTGCCAAAGAGAGGTTTACAGCACTTCAAGCAGGTGACATTGATGTGTTATCTAGAAACACAACTTGGACTTTAGAAAGAGATGCTGCAATTGGATTGGAATTCGTTGGAGTTAATTTTTATGATGGCCAAGGATTTATGGTTCGATCATCTTCTGGAATTAAATCTGTTAAAGATTTTAAAAATGGAACTAAAGTTTGCACAAACACTGGTACCACTACTGAGTTAAATATGGCAGACTTTTTTAAAGCAGCAGGTGTTACTTATGAACCTGTAGTTTTTGAAAAAGCTGATGAAGTTGTTCAGGCTTATGATGCTGGTCGTTGTGACACATACACAACTGACAAATCAGGATTGGCAGCTCAAAGAACTAAAATGTCAAAACCTGATGATCACATTGTTCTTCCTGAAACAATTTCAAAAGAACCATTAGGACCTGTTGTAAGAGAAGGTGATGGTGATTGGGCGGACGTTGTAAGATGGTCATTAAACGTTTGGATAGAAGCTGAAGAATACGGCGTAAATTCAAGCAATATTGACTCTATGATGGATAGTAAAAATCCTGCAATTCAAAGAATAGTTGGTGCCGAAGGTACAAAAAATGGTGCTGCTTTAAATTTGGATCAAAAATGGAGTTATAACATTATCAAACAAGTAGGTAATTATGCTGAAAGCTATAAAAGAAATTTAGCTGATACTGGAATAATGCCTGACAGAGGTCCTAATGCATTATGGACAAAAGGTGGAATACTTTACGTTCCTCCAGTAAGATAATATATAATTATCTTAAAAAAAGGGGGCAATTAAAGCCCCCTTTTTTAATATTTAAAAATGAAAATTCTTAGCAAGACTTTAAATAAAATTAATATTTTTTTGGAAAATAATCCAAAAATTACTATCTATTTTCCTCAGTTTTTAATTATTTTGGTTTTAACAATTATCATTTCTTATTTTTCTCTAAATGCCAGTACAAATATGGCAGCAAGAGGTATAGAGACAGGTTTTGCTTTTTTGAAAAATAAAGCATCTTTTGATATTCAATTTAGTTTAATAGAATTTGACAGTAACGATAGTTATGCGAGGGCATATCTCGTTGGTCTTTTAAATACTTTGTTAGTCTCAGGTATTGGTATTTTTTTTGCCACTGTTATAGGTTTTTTTGTAGGTATTATAAGGCTTTCTACCAACATTTTAGCATCTAAAGTAGCAGAAGCTTATATAGAAATATTTAGAAATATACCTTTATTATTACAAATTTTTTTTTGGTACTTTGCAGTATTACGTTTGTTACCAAGTTCAGAAAATTCTTTAATTTTATTTGATTTTGTTTTCGCAAATATCAAAGGTATTTACGTTCCAAGATTTGTTTGGACTAATTTTAATTTTTTAACATATGGTTTAGTTGTTTCTATTTTAGCAATATATATCTTTAGGTTTTATTCAAAAAAAAAACAAGATTTGACTGGAGTTCAAGTTCCGACTTTCACAACTTCGCTAATAATTTTTGTTGTAATTAATTTATTATTTATAATAATTGGAAATGTAGGGTTGAGCTTAACTTATCCTGTTTTAGAAACTAACAGAGGTATTCATAATTATTCAGGCGGAGTTTCAGTTATTCCAGAATTAATAGCTCTTGCTTTTTCTTTATCGTTGTATACTTCAACTTTTATAGCAGAATGTGTTAGAGCTGGTATACTTGGTATAGACAAAGGACAAAAAGAAGCCGCAGCATCCATAGGTCTTTCTAAATCTCAAATTTTAAAACTTATTGTTATACCGCAAGCTCTAAGAATAATAATACCTCCAGTGACCAATCAATATCTTAACTTAACAAAAAATTCATCTTTAGCAGCCGCAATTGCTTACCCAGATATTGTTTTAGTTTTTGCTGGTACTGCGTTGATGCAAACTGGCAAAGCAATAGAAATTGTCTCGATTACGATGCTTACATACTTAACTTTAAGTATATCAATTTCACTGTTTATGAATTGGTATAATAAAAAAAACTCACTTACGGAAAGATAGTTTATGAATCTTGTTAATTGGACTAGAAAAAATTTATTTTCAAATTGGCATGATACCTTATTAACATTTATAATTTTATTTTTATTTTATATTTCAATTCCTCCTCTTTTAAGTTGGATGTTTTTTGATGCTACTTTTTTTGGAACAAGTAAAAAAGATTGCTCTGGTACTGGAGCTTGTTGGGTTTTTATTCAAGTTTGGTTAAAGAGATTTACTTATGGAATGTACCCAAATGACCAAATATGGAGAATTGATTTAGCTTTTATTATATTCTTTTTTGTTATCGGGGCTTATTTTTTTGTTAACACAAAAATAAAAAAAATATTATTTATATTTCTTACAATTATCTTTCCATTTTTAGCTATTTTTCTTTTTCATGGCGGATTATTTGGTTTGGAGGAAGTAGAAACAAGAGTTTGGGGAGGTTTGTTTTTAACATTATTTATTTCTGTTTTTTCAATAATTTTTTGCTTTCCAATTGGAGTTTTGCTTGCAATGGGAAGAAGATCGAAATTACCTGTAATTAGATACTTTTCTATTGGTTTCATAGAACTTTGGAGAGGTGTTCCTTTAATTACTGTTTTGTTTATGGCGGCGGTTATGTTTCCCGTTTTTTTGCCTAGCGGTACTAATTTAGATAAATTAGTAAGAGTTATAATTGCTATCACACTGTTCGAGTCTGCTTACATTGCTGAAGTTATCAGGGGAGGATTACAAGCAATTCCAAAAGGACAGTACGATGCCGCAAACTCGCTAGGAATGGGTTATTGGAAAAGCCATATATTAATTATTTTACCCCAAGCTTTAAAAATTGTAATTCCAGGCGTTGCAAACACTTTTATTGCACTATTTAAAGATACTCCTTTAATTTTAGTAGTCGGCTTAATGGAATTGCTAGGAATGGTTAATATGGCAAAAACTAATCCAGCATGGTTAGGTCTTGCTACCGAAGGATATGTGTTTGCCGCAATAGTTTATTTTATTTTTTGTTTCGCAATGAGTCGATATAGTTTAAGATTAGAAAAACAATTAAAAACTTCAAATTAATATGCAAAGTATAATAGAACTTAAAAATGTTAATAAATGGTTTGGAGAATTTCAAGTTCTAAAAGATATTAATTTACAAGTATCCCAAAAAGAAAAAATTGTTATATGTGGTCCTTCTGGTTCAGGTAAATCTACTTTAATTAGATGTATTAATAGATTGGAAGAACACCAAAAAGGCGACATTATTGTTGATGGCATTACTTTAGATGCAAATACTAAAAATATTGAAAAGATCAGGAGTGAAGTTGGCATGGTATTTCAGCAATTTAATCTTTTCCCTCATCTTACTATTTTAGATAATTGTACTTTAGCTCCAATATGGGTCAAAAAAAAAACTAAAAAAGAAGCTGAAGAGATTGCTACAAAATATCTAGAGAAAGTTCAGATTATTGATCAAGCTAAAAAATTTCCTGGTCAACTATCTGGAGGTCAACAACAGAGGGCTGCAATTGCTAGAGCTCTTTGTATGGAACCAAATATTATGCTGTTTGATGAACCTACCTCTGCATTAGATCCTGAAATGATTAAAGAAGTTCTTGATGTTATGGTTGATCTAGCAAATGGTGGTATGACCATGTGTGTAGTTACTCATGAAATGGGTTTTGCTAAAGAAGTTGCAGACAGAGTTATATTTATGGACGAGGGGAAAATTGTTGAAGAAAAACCTACTCAACAATTTTTTAATAATCCTGAAAACGAAAGAACAAAGTTGTTTTTGAGTCAAATATTAAACTAGCCAATCAGGATAGGGTAAATTTTTTGATTTTAAGAAATCAACATTAAATATTTTACTAGCTGATCTTGAACCTACATCACATAAAATAGTTACTATTGTTTTACCAGGTCCCATTTCCTTTGCCATTTCTATCGCACCTGCAACGTTAATGCCGGATGAAGTACCTAAGCACAACCCTTCATTTTTAAGCAAACCAAATATGGTATTTAGCGCATTTGTATCGTCAATGCGGTATGCAAAATCAACCTTGGTATTTTCAAAATTTTTAGTAATTCTTGAAGTTCCAATTCCTTCAGTAATAGAGGAACCTTCTGCTGCTAAAGCGTTAGTTTTGATATAGCTATACAAAGAGGAGCCATATGGATCGCTAAGACCTATTTTTATATTGCTATTTTTTCTTTTTAAACCCTCAGAAACTCCAGCAAGAGTACCACCACTACCAACAGAACAAATAAATCCATCTACTTTACCTGAGGTTTGCTCCCAAATTTCCTCAGCGGTTGTTTCTATATGGGCTTGTTTGTTTATTGTATTATCAAATTGGTTAGCCCAATAAGTTAATTTACCCGATTCTTTTCTTATCTGCTCAGCAACATTAGCAGAATACTTTACATAATTTTTAGGGTCAGAGTAGGGAACCGCTTCAACTTCAATTAATTTTGCACCAAGTTGTTTTATAGCATCTTTTTTTTCAGGCGCTTGTGTTTTGGGAATTACAATGACAGTTTTAATTCCATAAAAATTTGCCACTAAAGTAATACCAATACCAGTGTTTCCAGCCGTACCTTCAACAATAATTCCACCTTCATCTAGCTCTTTTTTTCTCATGGCATCTTGGATGATATAGAGAGCGGCGCGATCTTTAACTGATTGTCCAGGATTTAAAAATTCCGCTTTACCAAAAATATTACATTTTGTTAGCTCGGAAGCTTCTTTTAGATAAACAAGAGGAGTATTGCCAATCAGGTCGATGAGATTTTTTTTCATAAATTGATATTAAATACCTACTATAAATTTAATATTAAGCAACTTTCTTTAAATAAAATTGACTTACATCAGTGTGCTTTAACGAAAACCCTGTTTCACAATAGTCAAAATAGTAATTCCATATATTTTTAAACTTTTTATCAAATTTAGTATTTTCAATTTGATCCCAATTATTGTTAAAATTTTTTTTCCACTCCATTAATGTTTTTGAATAATCTAGTCCAAAATCTTCTTGTTGATATAATTTTAAATTATGTTTTTTAAATAGATTTTCTAAAATAGATTTTGTAGGAAGAACGCCTCCTGGAAAAATATATTTTTGAATAAAGTCAACATTGTTAATATAATTAGAGAATGAATTTTCATTAATTGTTATGATTTGCAAACATACTTTTCCGTTATCTAGTAAAGAATCACTAATTTTTTTAAAATAAATATCCCAATATTTTTCACCAACTGCCTCAAACATTTCAATTGAAATAATTTTATTAAAAGTTTTTTTAATATCTCTGTAGTCTAAAAAATGAAAATTAAAATTTTTTGAGTTATTTTGAAATTTATTATTAATAAACTCTAATTGTTTATTGCTAATTGTATATCCATCGTAATTAATATTTGGAAATTTTTTATTTATTTCACCAGCAAATCCACCCCAGCCAGTACCTATTTCACAAATAGCATCAGAATCAGTAATTTCTAAATTATTGATGATGTTTTGATATTTATTTATTTGAGCATTATTTAATGAAATAATATCATTTTTGTACAATGCGGAAGAGTAAGTCATGGTTTCATCAAGCCACTTTGAATAAAAATCATTTCCTAAATCGTAATGAAAAGTAATGTTCTTCTTAGCTTGGGAAATAGAATTTTTTTTTAAAAAAAATTTAATTTTTTCTAATATGTTATTAAAAAAACTTTGTTTAATTGTGTAAGTATTTAACTTTTGGTTTTGTAAAAGAACTTTTAGTAAATTGCCAAGATTATTAGTTTTCCATTTATTATTTATATATCCTTCCGCAAAGCCTAACTCACCTTTAAATAATATATCTTTATATAATGAGGTGTCATTTATTATTATGTCTGAATTTAAACCTTTAATTTTTCCCTCAAATATTTTTTCAATTTGATTATTAAAATTAACTTTTATTGAGCCCCAAGTGATATTTTTTAATTTATTTTCAATAAATTTAATAAATACTTTATCCATGATAGCTAAAACTATCTATTTTTTTATCAGGTTTAAAGAAGAATTTTTTACTTTTAAGAAAAATCTTTATTGCTTGATAGTGAATTAAAAACATTATTTTTTGAGAAAAAAATAAATTCAGCAACGATTCTTTTAAAACATTTGTATTAGAAAAATTAATCTCATTAGTTTTTAATCCAGTTAAAAGATCCATTGTTTTATTTTTTACATTGATTTGCAAGGATATGTTTGGAAAATTATTTTTTAAAAGAAATTTATAAATCATGTTACCTGTTAAAAAAGGTGAAACATAAAATTTTTTGTATGCATAATGACTCTTTAAATTTTTTTTATTTATTTTAAATATGTAACAATGCTGCTCATGATGAGTATTTTTAACCTCATAAACTATAAACTTAATTTGATTATTTGTATCAAAACAGAAATAAACAGAAATTGGATTAAATACGTAGTTTAAAAATCTTGGTATACAAAATAAATAAACATTTAATTTATTCTTAAAATTATATTTTTTTTTAATTAACTTAATTATCCATTGATATAAATTATAATTTTTCTTTCGCGGCCCATGATCTTCTGAATAAAAACTTAATAAATTAAATTTATTTATTGAAAAAAAAAAATTATCATTTTTCATATTTTCTAAATTCAACAATAATGATGGATACTTATATGTAAAAAAATTAAAAAAGGGTTTAGTTCTTTTGTGAAAAATTTTAGTTTTTAGTAAAAAAATATTTTTCATTTATTTGATTTTATCTAAAATCCTTCTTGTTGATTTAATGCCATCTTCATGAAAACCATATCCTTGCCATGCACCTACAAACCAAATGTTATTTATACCTTGAATTTCTTTTATTTTTTTTTCAACTATTTCAATTTTATTTTTAAATACTGGATGTTTATAATTAATTATTTTAATAATTTTTTTTGGTTGTATTTTTTCTAAACAATTAATTGAAACAAATACATTTGTTTTAATTTTTAAATTTTGTAATAGGTTCATCCAATATGTAAGTGCAAAGTTTTTTTTGGTTCGTATGAAATTCCAACTTGACCAATTAATTTTATTATTTGGCATAATTTTTTCATCTGTATGCAAAATTGCTGTATTTTTGCGGTATTTAACAAGATTTAATACTTTTTTTTGATCATTACTAATTTTTTTTAAAAAAAATAGAGCATCATCTGTATGTGTGGCAATGATTAAATGATCATATTTTATTTTTTTATTAGCATGTGTAATTATTATTTTTTTAATTGCGTCTACACTTGTTACCTTTTGGTTAATAATTTTTTTTAAATTTATTAATTTAATAATTTTTTTAACATACTGGTTACTACCATTTTTAATAGTGTACCAAGTAGGTCTTTTTTTAAAGATATTTATAAGACCATGGTTTGCAAAAAATTTTAAAATAAAATGCATTTTATAATTTTTGATTTCATCTATAGGATTAGACCATATGGATGCACACATGGGATAAAAATATAAATTTAAAAAATATTGTGAAAATTGATACTTATTTACAAACTCTGAAACTTTTAAATCAACTGTTCGATCCTTTGAAATATATTTTTTTGTAATATAATTAAATCTTAGTATTTCTTTTATTATAATCCAATACCGCAAACTAAATATATTCTTTGTAAAAAAAATTGTTTTTAGATTTTTTCCTGACCATTCATAATTTTGATACTTATCCAATACTGAAAAACTCATATCGCTATTTTGAAATTTTATCTTTAACTTATGTAAAAATTGTAAAAAAAATTTATAATTTAAATTATTAAATACTATAAAACCACTATCTACATTGAATATTTCATTTTTAATTTTTAAATTGTGTGTGTGAGTATGACCACCCAAATATGAATTTTGTTCGATTAAAGTAATCTCAAATTTCTTATGTAGATAAAAAGCAGCAGACAGTCCTGATATACCAGAACCTATAATTACTAATTTTTTTTTCACTTTTTTAATTCTTTAAATGCTGCTAATGCCAATTCTCTAGCAATTTTATGATCAACGATCGGTTTGTAGTAGTTCTTTTCAAGATTAAAATTTATTAATTTTTTTTCCATTTCTGGAATTTCCCATGGTTTGTGAACATATTTTTTAGGAATATCTTTTAACTCTTTCACCCATTTTTTTACATACAAGCCATTAGGATCAAATTTTTCTCCCTGCAATATAGGATTGAATATTCTAAAATACGGAGCAGCATCTGCTCCGCAACCTGCTACCCATTGCCAACCAGCAATATTGTTAGGTAAGTTAAAATCTAATAAGCAATCTCTAAAATGCTTTTCACCTTCTCTCCAGTCAATTCTAAGATGTTTTACTAAAAAAGAAGCTGTTATCATTCTTACCCTGTTATGCATCCATCCTGTTTCGTATAGCTCTCTCATTCCAGCATCTACGATAGGATAACCAGTTATTCCTTTTTTCCATTTATTTAATTTATCTCGATCGTTGACCCAGGGAAATTTATCAAATTGATTTCTTAAATTATTTTTTTCCATTGTTGGAAAATGATATAAAAGATGATGTGAGAATTCTCTCCATCCAATTTCATTTATATATTTTCTAAATCCAATATTTTTTTTTGTGATTTTATAGCATTCATTTAAAATATATTGTGGTGAGATTTCGCCAAAAGCTAAATAAGGAGATAGTTTAGAGGTTCCTTCTACAGAAGGAATATCTCTATTAGTTCCATAATCTTTTATGTTATTTTCTATAAAATTTTTAAGTAAAGATTTTGCCGCATCTTCGCCTGGTTTCCAATAAATATTAAATTTTTTATACCAATCTTTGTTTGGCTTAATTTTTTTTTCTAAAATATCTACATTTGCGTTAGAAATTGCTTTGGATTTATAATTAATTTTTTTTTTAAAGTAATTTTTTGACTTCAAGTAAATCTCTTCTGCTGTTCTCCAGAATGGAGTAAATACTTGAAAGGGTGTATTATCTTTTTTTTTTACATCGAATGGATTTTGTAATAAATTTCCATTAAATTTTTGATATAAAATACTTTTGGCATCTAATAAATTCTCTACTTTTTTTTCAATGCTTAATTCTTGAGGTGTAAATACTGTATTCCAATAAAAAGTGTTAATATTCTCATTTTTAATAAGGTTTTTAACAATATCAATTTCATTACCTTCATATATTTCTAATTTTATTCCAATATTTCCTAATTTTTTTTGATAATTATTAAGCGACTGGTACAACCACCATCTTTGTGCAGATCTATCTTCAAATTTTTTATGATTATAAAGGTAAAAAATAGTAAATTTTTCACTTTTTTTTGAAATTTCGTATAAAGCTGGATTATCCTCTAGTCTAAAATCTTCTCTAAGCCATAAAATATTTTTTTTTTGCATATAATAAAACTATATAAAATCAATGATTATAAAGCAGTAAAATTATTTTTTTTATAGCTTGCTATATTTTTTTTTTTAATGTTAATTATCAAAAAAAGAGGGACACTTTTCATGAGCACAGCATTAAATCAGCATCTAGGTAAAAAATTAAGATTAAGAAGAGTTGCTTTGGGTTTAACTCAAACACAAGTAGCGCAAGCAATTAACGTAACATTTCAACAAATTCAAAAATACGAAAAGGGCACAAATGGAGTTTCTTCAGCTAGGCTTTTGCAATTATCGAATTTTTTAAAAGTTCAAATTAAATATTTTTTTGAAGATTTCTCAGAATTTGAAAATAAAGAGGAAATATCTAATCAGAGTTTGAACTACGCCTTCTTATCAAAGTTGTTTAGTGAACTTGAGCCACAAGAAAAACAAAAAATATTAGAAGTTTTAAGAAATCAAAAAGAATTTAAGAAAGTAGTTTAGAGAAATTTTGGCTCCTCGAGCAGGACTCGAACCTGCGACCAATTGATTAACAGTCAACTGCTCTACCAACTGAGCTATCGAGGAATTTTTTACACAATACAAATTTTAATTCTAAAAACAATATAAAAATTGGAGGCCACGTCCAGAATCGAACTGGAATAAAAGGATTTGCAATCCTCTGCGTAACCATTCCGCCACGTGGCCAATAACTGTTTCATATTTAATTAATTTTAAAACGTGTATATATATATTTTAAGAATTTATAATCAATACAACATGAAATTTGAATATCAAAGAAAACAAATGGTTGAAAGCCAATTAAGGGCTAATTTAGTTATTGATGAATCAATTTTAGACTCTTTTTCCAAAGTTAAACTAGAAAATTTTTTATCAGATAATTTAAAGTCTATTGCCTACATTGACGATAATATCTTTGTAAATCAAGATAGGTTTATTTTGAGACCTTTTATTTTGGGAAAATTAATTTCAAATTTAAATTTAAAAAATAATAGCGCTGTTTTAGATATAGGTTCTTGCACCGGTTATAGTTCGGCAATCTTAGCAAATCTTTTTAAAAAAGTTTATTCAGTTGAAAATGATCAATATTGTTTTGAAGAAAATAAAAAGAATTTATCAAGTGAAAAAATTTTAAATGTTAAATTATATAATAATAATTATTTGAACTTAGATTTTGAAGGTATGCAATTTGACAATGTGTTAATTAATGGAGAATTAAATGATGAGCCATTGTTTTTAATAAATTTACTAAAACCGAATGGAAAAATAACTGCAATTTTTCGTGATAACAAAAACTCCTTTGCCGTAACTTATATTAAAAAACAAAATTCTTTTGATAAAATTAGAATTTTTGATGCTTCCTCTCCTTTGTTGATAGATTGTAAAAATAAAGAGCCAGTTTTCACTTTTTAATATGAAAAATTTCGGTTTGTATAATCATACAAAAATAGAAAATAAAATTTATAATTTTTGGGAAAAAAAAAAATTATTTAAGCCCATTAAAAATACAAAAAAAAACAAATACTTTTCAGTAGTAATACCGCCACCTAATGTAACCGGCAGTCTTCATATGGGGCATGCTTTGAACAATACAATTCAAGATTTACTTATAAGATTTAAGAGAAATCAAGGTTATGAAACTTTGTGGCAACCAGGAACTGATCATGCGGGAATTGCAACACAAATGGTTGTTGAGAAACAATTAGCAAAAAAAAATATTGATAAAAAAATACTGGGTCGTGAAGCATTCATCAAAGAAATATGGAAATGGAAAGATCAGTCTGGAAATGAAATTGTTTCTCAATTAAAAAAACTAGGATCTTCTTGTGATTGGAGTAAAGAGCGTTTTACAATGGACAAGGGTTTGTCCAGCGCTGTTACAAAAGTATTTGTAGATCTTTATAATAAAAAATTAATTTATAAAGATGTAAAATTAGTTAATTGGGATCCTGTGCTTCAAACCGCAGTTTCAGATCTTGAGGTTGTTCAAAAAGATGTTGAGGGAAAATTATATTACATAAATTACTCTATTAAAAATTCTGATGAGCATGTAACCATAGCTACAACAAGACCTGAAACAATGTTTGGTGATACTGCTCTAGCAGTAAATCCAAAAGACAAACGTTACAAACATTTAGTAGGAAAAAAAGCATTAATACCAATTTTAAATAGGGAAATTGTAATTATTGAAGATATTTACGCCGATCCAGAACAGGGTAGTGGTGTTGTGAAAATTACTCCAGCCCATGATTTTAATGATTTTTTAGTTGGTGAACGGAATAATCTAGAAAAAATAAATATCTTTTCGAAAGATGCAAAACTAAATAACAATGCTCCAACTAGTTATATTGGTTTAGATAGATTTGTTGCTAGAACTAAATTGGTTGAAGAATTAAACGCATTAAATAAACTTGATAAAGTTGAAAATATAAAACATGCTGTTCCTTACGGAGACAGATCTGATGCTGTTATAGAGCCTTATTTAACGGAGCAGTGGTTTCTAAATGCAAAACATTTAGCAAAAGATGCTATTGCAAATGTAAAAAATAAAACAACTTCTTTTTTTCCGGAGAATTGGTCTAAGACATATTTTCAATGGATGAATAATATCCAACCTTGGTGCATTTCAAGACAATTATGGTGGGGACATCAGATACCTGCCTGGTACGATCAGAATGGAAATATATTTGTTGCAACGAATAAAAAGGAAGCCGAAAAAATTGCACAAAAAAAATTACAAAAAAAAGTAATTTTAAAACAAGATGAAGACGTTTTAGATACTTGGTTTTCTTCTGCATTATGGTCTTTTGCAACTTTTGGTTGGCCTAAAAAAACCTATGAACTAAAAAGATTTTATAGAACATCAGTCTTAGTCACTGGTTTTGACATCATTTTTTTTTGGGTAGCAAGAATGATGATGATGTCATTATATTTTATGAAAGAGGTTCCTTTTTCCCATGTATATGTTCATGCTTTAGTAAGGGATGAAAAAGGACAAAAAATGTCCAAGTCAAAAGGTAATGTTATAGATCCATTAGTTTTAATAAATGAATATGGCGCAGATGCATTAAGATTTACTTTAATTTCAATGTCTTCACCGGGTAGGGACGTAAAATTATCGAAAGATAGAGTTAATGGTTATAAAAACTTTGCTACTAAAATTTGGAATATATTTAATTTTTCAAAGTTTAATAAAACTTTTGATGTACCAAAAATTAATATCAAACAAATTAAAAACCCAGTTAATTTATGGATATTAAATGAGTTTAAAGAATGCAAAACAAATACAAACAAATGTTTAGAGAGTTATAGGTTTGATGAGGCATCGAAGTATGTATACCAATTTACTTGGAATGCATTTTGTGATTGGTATATAGAATTTGCAAAACCAATTTTATATTCGGGTGATAAAAAAAATATAAAAGAATTAAAACAAACTATTACTTTCTTACAATCCGAAATACTTTTATTACTTCATCCATTTATGCCATTTATTACAGAAGAATTATGGCATTTAACAAAATTCAATAAATATTTTCAATCTGCTTTAATTAGTTACGTTTCTAAAAGTAAATATAATTTGAATTCAATTCAAATAAAAAAAGCAAAAAACATTAACAGTGTAATCGAATTTATTACTCAACTCAGATCCTTTAAAACTAGTCTTGGAATAAACCCATCAAGTTTTTGTAAAATTTATTTAAATGACACTTCTTCAAAATTTAAAAAAATAATTAATGACAATCTTGATATCATCAAACGGTTAGGAAGAATAGAAGAGATAGATTCTACTCAAAATATATCTCAGTCATTCATCAAGACTATATTGGCTGACGAAAATATAAAAATTCAATTTGATAACAATGTCGATTTACAAGCTCAAAAAATTTTACAAGAAAAGAAACAACAAGAAATATTAAATAAAATTACAATATGTGAAAAAAAATTAGAAAATCAAAGTTTTGTTAAAAATGCTCCAAAAAATATTGTTGATAATGAAAGAGAAATGTTGTCAAATTACAAAATAGATCTAGAAAAAATTAATATTATTTTAAGGAGCTTCGTTTAATGACAACATTTGATAAATCTAAACTACCTAGTAGGCACACAACTGTAGGACCGGAAAGAGCTCCTCACCGATCATTTTATTATGCAATGGATTTGACACGAGAAGATGTTGCAAAACCATTTGTTGGTGTTGTTTCTACATGGAATGAAGCTGCTCCTTGCAATATTGCACTTATGAGACAGGCTCAAAGTGTAAAAAAAGGTGTTTACGATAATATGGGTATGCCAAGAGAATTTTGTACCATTACTGTTACAGATGGAATTGCCATGGGTCATGAAGGTATGAAGTCTTCATTAATATCAAGAGAGGTAATAGCTGATTCTACAGAATTAACAGTCCGTGGTCACTGTTATGATGCGCTGGTTGGTGTCGCTGGATGTGATAAGTCTTTACCAGGATTAATGATGGCTATGTGTCGTTTGAATGTCCCTAGTGTTTTTATTTATGGTGGATCAATCCTACCAGGGAAATTTAAGGGCAAAGATGTAACAGTCGTGGATGTGTATGAGGCTGTTGGAATGCACGAAAATGGAAAAATGACTGATGAAGAATTATTGGAATTAGAATTGCATGCTTGCCCAAGTGCAGGTGCATGCGGTGGTCAATTTACCGCTAATACTATGGCCTGCGTATCAGAGGCCATTGGTTTAGCTTTGCCTTATTCATCTGGAACTCCTGCTCCTTACGAAGAAAGAGATAAATATGCTTATGAAAGTGGAAAAGCTGTTATGGCATTACTAAAAAATAAAATTAGACCAAGAGACATTGTTACAATTGAATCCTTAAAAAATGCAGCTGTTATCGTTGCTGCCACAGGCGGGTCTACCAATGCAGCTTTACATTTACCTGCTATTGCAAACGAATGTGGTATTAAATTTGATATTATGGATGTCGCAGAAATATTTAAAAAAACTCCATATCTTGCTGATTTAAAGCCAGGAGGAAAATATGTTGCTAAAGACATGTTTGAAGCTGGTGGCGTTCCTATGCTTCTTAAAACACTATTGGACGGTGGATTTATAAACGGCGATTGTTTAACCGTCACAGGAAAAACTATGGCTGAAAATTTAAAAGATGTAAAATTTAATAATAATCAAAAAGTCATGCGTCCATTTGATAATCCTATCACACCAACGGGTGGGGTAGTTGGATTGCAAGGTAATTTGGCACCAGATGGTGCAATTGTAAAAGTTGCGGGTATGAAAAAACTAAGATTTGAGGGAGTAGCAAAGTGTTTTGATAGTGAAGAAGAAGCTTTTAAAGCTGTGAAAAGTAAAAATTATAAGAAAGGCGATGTTATTATTATTCGTTATGAAGGACCAAGAGGCGGTCCTGGAATGAGAGAAATGCTTTCAACTACTGCCGCAATTTATGGACAAGGCTTGGGTGAAGATGTTGCTTTAATTACAGATGGCCGATTCTCTGGCGCAACTCGAGGATTTTGTATAGGCCATGTTAGTCCCGAGGCATCCATTGGTGGACCAATAGCTTTATTGAAAGATGGTGATAAAATTATTATTGATGCCGAAAAAGGAACAATTGATGTTGAGCTAGATAAGAGCGTCCTTGATAAGAGAAGAGAAGAGTGGAAAGCAAAAGAACCAAATTTCAATAGTGGAACTTTGTGGAAGTATAGCCAAACAGTCGGATCAGCAAAAAATGGTGCGGTTACTCACCCTGGTGGCTCAAAAGAAAAAAGTTGTTACGCAGACATATAGTGAAAATAAAACCAGTTATATTGTGCGGTGGAGCGGGGACAAGACTATTTCCAAAAAATTATAATAATGACCCCAAACAATTTATAGATTTTGGTGGTTGGAACTTATTTGAAAAAACTCTTGATAGAGTTAACGACCCTATTTACGATTATCCTTTAATTAGCTCTAATTATAAATATGAAAAAATTATAAAAAAAATATTAAAAAAAAATAACATAAAAAAATATAATTTAATTTTAGAACCTTTAAAAAAAAATACTGCTCCAGCAATTTTAGCGTCTGCTTTAATTAAAAATATAAGTGACAAACAGCCAATATTATTTTTACCAGCTGATCAATTAATAGATAATAAAAAGTTATTTAATAAAACTGTGAGGGTTAACGCAAAAAATTTAACTAGTAATAATATTTGTATCTTTGGTATAAAACCAATTAGTCCTTCGGATCAGTATGGTTATTTTTTAACTAATAAAAACTCCAATTTATTAAAGAAATTTATTGAAAAACCAAAAATAAATATCGCTAAACAAATTATTAAAAAAGGAGCCTACTGGAATTCAGGAATTTTCTTTGTTAGAAAAGACTCTCTTATTTTTCACTATAAAAAATATCAAAAAAATATTTTTTTTAATTGTAATCATTCTATTCAAAAATTAAAAATAAAGAAATCAACAATTAAGCTTAATAAATTTTACTACAGCAAAGCCAAGGAAATATCATTTGATTACGCAATTTTAGAAAATGCAAAGCATATAATTGCTGCTAAACTTAATCTAAATTGGTCAGACTTAGGAAGTTGGAGCTCTATTACTTCTTTATTTAATAAAATAAAGCATAAATATTACTCAAAAAAAAATACTTTTATTAAACCCTGGGGTAAATATTTTAATTTACATCGTGGCAATTGTTTTTTAATTAAAGAACTTGTTGTTAATAAAAATTCTTCAATAAGCTTGCAAAAACATAAACATAGAGCTGAACATTGGACAATTGTGAATGGTAAGCCCAAAATCACAATTGATAAAAAAATTATTTTTCCAAAATTATTTCAAACAATTTATATACCGCTTGGTGCGGTGCATAGAGTAGAAAACAATTTCACTACACCCGTCAAAATAATCGAGGCTCAAGTCGGAAAAATCTTAAAAGAAACAGATATCACTAGATACGTTGATCAGTACGGTAGAATTAAATAAGTACGCATTTAATAGGAGCGTGATCTGAAGGTCTCTCATTTCCCCTTGTATATTTGTCAATCTCAATTTTTTTTAAATTACCAAGCATATTATCCGAGATTAAAAAGTGATCAATTCTTAAACCTTTGTTTCTTTGCCAGGATCCTTGTTGATAATCCCAGAAGGTGTATTGTTTAGGTTCTTGATTAAATAAACGCAATCCATCCTTAAAACCAAGATTTAGCAAATCTCTAAATTTTTTTCTAATTTCTAATTTGAATAATGCATCATTTAACCAATCGTCAGGGTTATCAACATCGTTTTCATTGGGTATAACGTTGAAATCTCCAGCAATAATAATATTTTTATTTTTTTTGATTTTTCCTTTAATTAATTTAGCAAATGAATCCATCCATTTTTTTTTGTAATCATACTTTTCTGTATTGATTGGATTACCATTAGGTAGATAGATTGATATTAGTAGAAAATTATTGTTTTTATAATTTATTTCAGCACAAATATATCTCGATTGTTTTAAAGGATCTTTAAAATTATTAATATCAATTTCTAATTCTTTTTTAGATATAATCGCGACACCATTATAAGATTTTTGTCCATTGCTATATGAGTAATATCCTTTTTTTTTAAATTCATCGTATGGAAAATTTTTATCTTCCGTCTTTATTTCTTGCAGTAACAAAATATCTATTTTTTCTTTTTTTAAGTAGTTAATAACTTGGTCAACTCTTATTCTTATGGAATTTATATTCCAGCTTGCAATGATCATTAAATAGAAAAAGATGTTCCACACCCACAAGAACTTGTGGCTTTAGGATTTAAGATTTTAAAAGATTTTTCTATTAAGGTATCTACAAAGTCAACTTTTGACCCATCTATTAACGAAAGACTGGTATTATCAATTATTATACTTTCAAATCTTTGATCATCTTCATTTATGATGTTGTCAATTGAGAATTTGTATTTAAAACCTGAGCAACCACCGCCCTCGATTGTAATTCTAAAAAAACTTTTAGAACTCTCATTCTTGAGTAGATTTTGAATTTCTAATTTTGCTTTATCTGTTATTTCTAAATTCATCTGTGTTAGTGTATACATTTCTTACAATATTATATTATTTTTTTAAATGAATTCTTCTACGCTAACTTATAATAGTATTTTGAAACTATACGCCTCAAATGACGTTAATTTTAGAGGAAGAATTTTTTCTGACAGCAAAAATTTGTATAGATCTGAATATCAGAGAGATAGAGATAGAGTAATACACACTTCTTCCTTTAGGAGGTTAAAGCATAAAACTCAGGTTTTTATTTATCATGAGGGTGACCATTTCAGAACAAGACTTACTCATTCTTTAGAAGTGTCGCAAATTTCAAGATCGATTGCTAGATACCTTGGTTTGAATGAGGATTTATGTGAAGTATTAAGTTTAGCGCATGACTTAGGACATACGCCTTTTGGTCATGCTGGTGAGAATGTTTTATCTGAATGTATGAATAATTATGGAAGTTTTGATCATAATATCCAATCATTAAGAATTCTTACACTTTTAGAAAATCCTTACGATGATTTTTTAGGCTTAAATTTATCAATTAACACTATTGATGGTCTTTTAAAACATAACGGTCCCATCCAAGATAAAAAATTAGTACTTGAGCTATTACCAGATTTAAATAGTTACAAAATTAATTTTGGTAACCATGGATCACTAGAATCACAAATCAGCTCTTTAGCGGATGATATTGCTTACAATAATCACGATATAGACGACGGACTAAGGGCAAATTTTTTTTCAATAGATGAACTAAAAGAAATTCCAATTTTACAAAATATTATTAGTGAAACTTTAGAAAAAAACTCTGCTAAAAATAATTATAAATTAATAAGAAAACTAATTGATTATATGGTTACAGATCTCACAGAAAATACAAAAAAAAATATTCACAAATATAATATTAATAAAATTGAAGATATTTATAATGCAAAATTATCAATTGCGGACTTTACGGAGGATACAAAAAAACTCATTGCTAATATAAAATTATTTCTTCATGAAAAAATGTATAAACATAAGTATATTTTAAAATGGACCAATAAATCTGAAGAAGTAATAAAATTTTTGTTTAATTATTATCTTAAAAATTACAATTTATTAGAAAATAAAACAAATAAACTTTTTACTAAAGAAAGAAATATATGTGATTTTATTGCAGGAATGACGGACAAGTATGCTATTGATCAATATAATAATTTAAATAAATGAGTATTTTTAAGTTCTATAAAGCAAAATTTATTTCCTCATTAACTTCGCAAGGATTTGAATTGAATGACTTTAGTGAAAAATTAAGCGTTGATATACCTAAACAAGAAAAATTTGGTGATATTTCATTTAATGCGCCTCTTGTACTTTCTTCATCATTGAAAAAAAATCCTATTATTATAGCCCAAGAAATTTTAGATATTTTTCTAAAGCAATTTAATGAATTCCAGTCTATTGAAGTTGCAAAACCAGGTTTTATTAATTTTAAATTTAACAATAATTTTTGGCTTAATTATTTGCTTCAAATTAGTGACGAAAAAAATTTATTAAAAGATCATTCTAAAAAAATTAATATTGAATACGTTTCAGCAAACCCAACTGGTCCACTACATGTAGGTCATTGCAGAGGAGCAATATACGGTGATACTTTGGCAAATTTACTAAATTATGTTGGGAATACCGTTACCAAAGAGTATTATATTAATGATTATGGAAACCAAATTCATATGTTTTCCAAATCAGTGTACGCAAGAATTTTGGAAATTCAAAAATCTATTAAATTTGATGCCACATCAGGTCTATATCCAGGAGAATATATTAAGGATATTGCTAAATCGATTATTAAAAAAAAATTAATTATATCTTTTGAAAATTATGATCTCATTAAAGAGGATCTTGGCAAGTTTGCTATGCAAGAAGCCATGGTAATGATTAAGAATGATTTATTATCACTCGGAATAAAGCATGATCTTTTTGTATCTGAGACAGATTTAGTAAATAAAAATAACGTAAATAAAGCAATAAAAATACTTGAAGATAAAAATTATATTTATACAGGTGTTTTACCAAAGCCAAAGGGCGATGAAAATGAAGACTGGGAACCTAGAGATCAGCTGTTGTTTAAATCTACATTGTTCGGAGATGATGTGGATAGAGCATTAAAAAAATCTGATGATACTTGGACATATTTCGCTAACGATGTTGCATATCATTTATACAAACTAGATAGAGAGTATGATCAATATATTAATATATTAGGAGCTGATCATGCAGGATATTTAAAGAGACTACAAGCATGTGTTACAGCATTATCTGACAGTAAAGTAAATTTTGTTTGTAAGGTTTGTCAGTTAGTTAAGCTATATAAATCTGGTGAACCTTATAAAATGTCTAAAAGGGCTGGAGATTTTATCACTGCTAAAGAATTAGTAGATGCTGTTGGAAAAGATGCGGTCCGTTTTATGATGATTTATAGAAGTAATGATAGTCAATTAGATTTTGACTTTGATTTGGTAACTGAAAAGTCAAAAGAAAACCCTGTTTTTTACGTACAGTATGCGACCGCTAGAATTAATTCAATATTGCGAAAAGTAAAAGTAGACAATAATCAAATTACTAAAGATGATTTGAGCTTACTGAATTCATCTTATGAATTAGAAATTATTAAAAAATTATCTGTATGGCCAAAATGTTTAGAGTTATCAGCAGTTAATTTGGAGCCACACAGAATTCCATATTATTTATATGAACTTTCATCAATGTTTCATTCTTATTGGAATTTAGGAAAAGAAAATAATGATTTTAAAATTGTAGACAATCCAAATATAAATTTAGTGAAAGCTAGAGTGTTTTTAATTAATAAAATTTTATTAATATTAAAATCTGGATTGTCAATTTTAAATGTTTCGGCACCAGAAACTATGTAATGTATTTGAAAGTATTTAAAATTATTTCTTTCTTAGTTTTTATTATTTTTTTTTATTTTCACATCTCCTTTTATGTATCGGATACATTCAAAAATCATGTTAAGGTTTCTAGAAAAAATCATGACCAATTTATTGAAAATTTCAGTAAAAATCTGAATATAATTCCATCTAAATTAGAGTATAAAAAATTTATAGATAATTCTGAATATTTTAAAAAAATTGAAAAACAGCCAAAATTCTGGGAGCTTTTAAAATAATGACAAATAATAATATTAAGCCAATTATTGTAGGTATTGAAAGTAAATCTTTATCGAAAAAAGAATACTTATTATTTAAAAAAAATTTACCTATAGGATATATAATATTTTCTAGAAATATTGAAAATATCAATCAATTAAAATCTCTTATTCAGCAATTAAAATCAATTAATAAGCGACACAAAGCAATTATTATGATTGATCATGAGGGTGGGAGAGTAAATCGTTTAAATAAAATTTTAAACCAAGATAAATACACAGCTAAATATTTTGGTGATCTTTATAGTAATAATAAAAAACAATTTAATACTGAAATAAAAAAATTTGTTACATGTAACTCAAATATTTTTAATTATATTGGTGTAAATTTAGTTGCTGCTCCAGTATTAGATTTGTTTTATAGCAATAAGTCTAAAATAGTTGGTGATAGGTCTTATTCAAGCAATGTAAAAATAGTCAAACATATTGGAAAGCTAATAATTGAAGAATACAAAAAGTATAATATTAAAACTATAGCCAAGCATGCTCCTGGCCATGGTTTAGCTACCGTTGATTCTCATTTTTCTTTACCAGTAGTTAATCATTCAAAATCTTATCTTTTTAACAATGATTTTAAAACATTCTATCAAATCAAATCAGATTTTTTAATGACAGCTCACATTTTATATAAAAATGTAGACTCTAAAAATTTAGCAACTTTTTCTCATCAGATTATAAAAAAAATTTTAAAAAAAAAATTATCCTTCAAGGGGTTAATTATGACTGATGACATATGCATGAAAGCATTAACGGGATCTGTAATGAGTAGGGCAAATAAATCCTTAAAGGCTGGATGTGATTTAGTGCTTCATTGCAATGGCAATTACGATGAAATGAATAAATTGTTAGTTGGATTACCCACAATTTCTCCTAAATTGTTTAAAAAAATTAATAAAATCTTTAATTAACAATGATTATTTAGTAGGGTTTTTTATGCCCGAGAATCATAGTGAACTCTTAAGTAATAATTTTAAATTACACATCAATAATTACGAAGGACCCCTAGAATTGCTTTTGGATATGGCAAAATCGCAAAAAGTTGATTTAATGGAAATTTCAATAGTTCAATTAGCTGATCAATACATTGATTATGTGGAAAAATTAAAAGATAATTTAGAATTAGCTGCTGATTTTTTAGTCATGGCAGCATGGCTAGCATATTTAAAATCTAGATTATTATTACCAGAAGTTGGAGATGATGATTTTTCAGCAATAAAAATGGCTGAAAAATTAAAATTACAACTTAGGAAGCTAGAAAGCATTAGGTTACTTTCTGATCAGCTCATGAGTAAACCAAAATTAGGGTTTGAAGTCTTTATGAGAGCAATGAGAGAGGGCATTAAACCAATTAATAAATCAGAATATTCTGTTTCTCTTTATGAATTAATAAAATCTTATGCGGATTTTAAAAGAAGAGAAAATTTTTCATCAATTAATATTTCTAAACTACCAGTATATACAATGGAAGAAGCTATCAAAACTATTACAATGCTTTTTGAAAAAATTAAGGAATGGTGTGAAATTAAAACTATTATACCTAAAAATTTTCTAAAATCTAAAAAATTAAAAAAATCTGGGTTAGCCGGAACATTTGCAGCAAGTCTTGAACTTGTTAGAGAAGGAAAACTTTTAGTTAAACAGGAAAATATTTTTGATAAAATATTTATAAAATCAAAATAAAATGAAAAATGATTATTTAAAAGATAAAAAAATTATTGAAGCTTTTTTATTTGCTGCTGATGAGCCACTTGATATGGAAACATTGCAGTCGAAGGTAAGCAAAGCTACTGATGTGCTAAAAATAGTTGAAGAATTGCAAAATGAATACAAAGATAGAGGTATTAATTTAATAAAACTTGCTAATAAATGGTCTTTCAGAACTTCCATTGATTTAGCTGATCAGTTAAGAGAGGAAGTAACAAGTCAAAAAAAACTTTCCAAAGCAGCAATTGAGACTTTGGCAATTATTGCATATCATCAACCGGTTACAAGATCTGAAATTGAAGAGATTAGAGGTGTCTCTTTTAGTACAGGAACTATGGAAGTATTATTTGAACTAGGATGGGTAAAACCAGCTGGCAGAAAAGATATCCCTGGAAAGCCGCTAGCGTATGGTACTTCTGAGAAGTTTTTAAGTCATTTTAACCTTAACTCTCTTGAAGACCTACCTAATTCTGATGAGCTTATGGCTGCAGGTTTAATAGATAGTAGAGTTGACAGCAGCATATTTGGAACAAATAAATTTGCAAAAGAAGAAGAAAATGAAAACTTAAAAGAAAACATCTTTAGTAATATTGATGATATGATTAGCGATACCTTGAAAAATGAGGGAGATACAAAAAATTAAAGATTGTTTTTTTAAGTAATACTAGTTAATATAAATTTATGAGCATTGGTTTTTGGCAGATAGTTATAGTTGTTGTACTTGTGGTCCTTCTGTTTGGAAGAGGCAAAATTTCTGACCTTATGGGTGATGTTGCTAAAGGTATTAAAAGCTTTAAAAAAGGCATGTCATCTGTTGATGATATTTCTGAAGATAAAACCCTGTCAAATAAAGATAACAATAAATCCGAAAGTTAATCTGTAATGCCACAAATAGGGTGGTCTGAGCTATTAATAATTGCTGTAATAGCAATCTTAGTGATTGGTCCAAAGGAACTTCCCATTGTCATGAAAAAAGTTGGGTCTTGGATCAAGACCATCAAAAGCTACGCGAATAGTTTTCAAACTAATTTAGAAAATATTTCAAATATTGAAAATATTGATTCAGAAAATTACGAAGTAAAAAAAACTTCTAATAAGAAAAATAAAATCAAAGTAGATGAATCAAAAGACAGCTAGTATTTCAGAACATTTAAAAGAACTAAGGTCAAGATTGTTAAAATCAATTGTTCTTTTATTAATTTCGTTTGTCATTTGTTATTATTTTGCTGATAAAATTTATTCTTTTTTATTAGATCCGTATGTTCAAGCCGTAAAGGGAGATACGGTTCAACGCAGAATGATTTTTACTGCGATGCATGAAACTTTTCTAACTTATTTAAAATTAGCTTTTTTTTCTGCCCTGTGCATTTCCTTTCCAGTAATATTAATTCAAATTTGGAAATTTATTGCACCTGGATTATACAAAGATGAGAAATTGGCACTTCTACCTTTTTTAATTTCAACACCAATTTTATTTATCATGGGCGGTATGTTAGTTTATTATTTAATTATGCCTTTAGCGATAAAGTTTTTTTTATCTTTTGAAACTACCGCTGTAACATCTGGTCTACCAATCCAATTAGAAGCAAAAGTAAACGAGTACTTGTCTTTGATTACCAGATTAATTTTTGCTTTTGGATTAAGTTTTCAACTTCCTGTATTGTTAACTTTATTAGCAAAAGTTGGATTTATAGATTCTGATTATCTGAAAAAAAGAAGAAAATATGTTGTTGTTATCATTTTTGCTGTCGCAGCTGTTTTAACTCCGCCTGATCCAATTACCCAAGTTGGATTGGCTCTACCTCTTTTGTTATTGTATGAACTATCAATTATAACCGTTAAATTTGTTGAAAAAAAATAATGTTAATTTTAAAAGATATTAGAAAAAACCCTGAATTATTTAAACAAAAACTAAAAGCAAGGTTTATTGAAAATTCAGATAAACAGATAGATCATCTTATACAACTCGATAGTAATTTAAGAACTAATCTTGAATTACAACAAGAATTTCAAAATCAAAGAAATTCAATTTCTAAATCTTTAGGTTTAATAAAAGATAAAAAAAGTGATGAATTTATAAAAAAAACTAAAGAAGTAAGTGAAATAAAATCAAAAATATCCAATTTAGAAGAAGCTATTAACCAATTATATTTGGGTATCGATGAAATTTTGCATAACTTACCTAATATACCTGATGAAAGTGTACCTGTTGGGTCTGATGAAAATTCTAATAAAGAAATAAAAAAAGAAGGAAAAATTAGAGATTTTGAGTTCGAGCCACTAAGTCATGAAGAAATAGGTCTTAATTTAAATCAAATTGATTTTGAGACTGCAGTAAATATTTCTGGTTCACGATTTGTGATACTAAAGAAAAATATTGCCAAACTGGAAAGGGCATTGATTAATTTTATGATTGATGTTCATACAAAAGAAAACGATTACACAGAAGTAAATGTTCCTGTGTTGGTAAAAGAGGAAACTATGTTTGGCACCGGTCAACTTCCAAAATTTAAAGATGAGCAGTTTAAAACAACTAATAATTTATGGTTAATTCCAACTAGTGAAGTTTCATTAACAAACATAGTTTCGAATCAGATTGTTGCATACGAGCAATTGCCATTACGCTATGTTAGTTCATCTTTGTGTTTTAGATCAGAAGCAGGAGCTGCAGGAAAAGATACGAAAGGAATGATGCGACAGCATCAATTCACCAAAGTAGAGTTAGTAAGCATTGTGCAACCTGAATTTAGATTTAAAGAATTGGATAGACTTACAAAATCTGCAGAAGTTATTTTACAAAAACTTGAGCTGCCTTACCGCGTTACTCTTTTATCTTCAGGTGACATGGGATTTGGTGCTGAAAAAACTTATGATCTTGAAGTATGGATACCATCCCAAAATAAATATAGAGAAATATCTAGCTGTTCAAGTTGTGGAACTTTTCAAGCAAATAGAATGAAAGCAAGGTACAAAACTATCGAAGGTAAAAATGAATTACTTGCAACTTTGAATGGTTCAGGATTAGCAGTTGGAAGAACTATCATAGCAATATTAGAAAATTATCAAAACAAAGATGGCACCGTAGCTATTCCAAAAGTATTACAATCTTATATGGGAAGCGAGATAATTAATTAGTAATTTGGCGGAGAGACAGAGATTCGAACTCTGGAATGGGTTGCCCCATTGCCGGTTTTCAAGACCGGTGCTTTCAACCGCTCAGCCATCTCTCCGTGAGAGACGTTTATAGGCAAAATATATTCATTCATCAATAAGATTATTATTTACCTAAAATTTTATAGAGCTAGTGTAACATTCATACAATTATGTTAAAAAAAACAATGAAAATTTTATTAAAAATTTTTTGTTTTGTAATTTTAATTCATCCCTCTACTTATGCTAATCAAGCAGATGATTTTAATAACTGGGTTTTGTCTTTTAAATCAAGAGCTATAAAAGAGGGTATAAAAGAACAAACTTTTGATAGAGCTTTCAAAGATGTTAAGTTTTTAGAAAGATTGTTGATTTACGATAAAAGACAACCTGAATTCATAGAAACAACAAGTGTTTACGTTGGAAAAAGAGTTACAAATCAAAGAGTTTTAAAAGCAAAAAATTTTATTAAAGAAAATGAAAAGTTATTAAATAAAATTTCTAATGAATTTAAGGTGCCAAAAGAGTATCTTTTGGCTTTATGGGGAGTGGAAACAAGTTTTGGCGTTCATAAAGGAAAAGTTAATACAGTTTCAGCTTTAGCCACTTTATCTTTTGACAAAAGAAGATCTGAATACTTTTCAAAAGAATTAATAATCTTACTTAAATTGCTTGATATGAAAAAAATTAGCTATAATTCATTATTTGGTTCTTGGGCTGGCGCACATGGTAATTTTCAATTTATGCCTTCATCCATTAAAAACTATGCAATTGATTATGATAAGGATGGCACAATTGATCTCGTTAACTCATTAGAGGATTCATTTGCATCAGCCGCTAATTATTTAAGTAAAATTGGATGGAACAATAATTATCCATGGGGTCAAGAAGTTACATCTAGTAAGCAAATTAATCTAAATATTATAACTACTGATGCCAGGAAACTTACAAAATCATTTACCAAAAATAAATGGCAAGAGCTAGGTATTAATAACGAAATATTATTTAAGTCCAAAACAAAACTAAAACTAGTTAGACCAGATGGAGATACTGGACCTTTATTTTTAGTATCGAGTAATTATGAAAAATTATTACATTGGAATAGATCACTTAGATTTGCTATTTCGATAGGTATTTTTGCTGACAAAATAAAAAATGAAATATAAATTTTTAATTGTACTATTTTTTTTATTGTCTAATTGCCAAGCATCTAAGAACAATTTTGTTTATGAATCTAATGGTTTCGCTGGTAATTTAATTGACTTGGGTATTAAAGAAAATTCTGAAGTATTTCAAGTTGCTCTTAATAAAAAAATACCTAGTAAAAATATAAAAATAACAAATCTATCAAATAATAAATCAATTATTATTTCAAATATTATATTTAAAAAAATAGAATCTGAGTATTCTATATTTTTAAACAACAAGGCATTCAGCGATTTAAGTTTAGACAGCAATCTTCCATACGTTAGGATTGAAACAGTAAAAGCAAATCCTAAATTTATTGCAAAAACTGCCAAAGAATTTAAGGAAGAAAAAAAAGTAAGTAATGTTTCAAAAGTTTCTTCTGTAGGTGTAATTAGCTTAAATTCAAAAAATAAATCGAACTTAGTTAAGAATAATAAAAATATTTATTTAAAATATGGCTCATTTTATTACAAATCTTACGCCGTGAGCCTAAAAAATAATCTTAGAAATATTCTAAAATTTAATCAAATCAGTGTAGAAGGAAAGGGTAAATCATTTAATGTTTTAATAGGACCCTTGAAAATGTCTCAATATAAACAAGTTTATAATTTACTAAAAAAAACAAATTATGACAGTTACGATATAATTGTAAAATGAAACTCTTTTTAAATTTTATACTAATTTCTTATATATTTTTTATTTCAAATATTTCTAATGCATTAGAAACTTCAGCAAAACAAGCGATTCTAATAGATTCAAATTCAAAGCAAGTTTTATTTGCCAAAAATGAAAATGAAAAAATATCTCCAGCATCTTTAACTAAAATTATGACTGCTGCTGTTGTGTTTGAGCTAATAAAAAAAGGTGAAATAAAATTAGATGATAAGTTTATAATCTCAACTAAAGCCTGGAGGATGTCTAAGCAGGGATATTCATCTATGTTTATTATGCCTAATGACAAAATCACTGTAGAAAATCTTTTAAAGGGCATTATCGTTGCATCTGGTAATGATGCTTGTATCGCCTTGGCTGAAGGTGTTGCTGGTACAGAGAGTAATTTTGCAACCTTAATGAATGATATGGCTAAAAGAATTGGGATGGATAATACCCATTTTTCTAATTCTTCAGGAATTTATGATCAAGAAAATTATTCAACTGTTGCAGATATAGCTAAATTATCAATTTATTTAATAGATCAATTTCCAGAACTTTACAAAATGTTTAAAGAAAAAACCTTTGAATGGTCTAGGACTGGTGGCTCTCCAATAAAACAAGCTAATAGAAATTCACTACTGTATCGAGATTCAAATGTTGATGGAATTAAAACAGGCCATCTATCAGATTCCGGGTATTCACTTGCAGCTTCTATGAAAGTGGGAGACAGAAGAGTGGTAAGTGTACTAAGTGGTACAAATTCAAATGCAGAAAGAACAAAAGAGTCTTCAAAATTATTAAATTATGCAATAATTACAAATGATTTAATAAAAATAAGTAAGGACAATCAAAATTTTGAAGCTGAAATTTGGAATGGCAAAATAAATAAAGTCAAATTATCTCTTAATGAGGATATTTTTATTACTTATCCAAAAAGAAAATCTAACAATATAAGTTTAATATTGGAGATTGATTCTCCTATTAAGAATACATTTAAAAAAGGTGATCAGCTTGGCAATTTAAAAATACAAGACAACAGCGGTTTGATTAAAGAAGTTCCAGTTTATGCCAATGAAGATTTTAAAAAAATAAATTTCATTAGTCGCTTCTTAAATACCTTAAGCTTTTTGGTATGGGGATAAGAAAAAAAGGGAAATTTATAACTTTTGAAGGTATTGAGGGTTCTGGTAAATCAACTCAAATTAAACTTTTAAAAAATTTCATAGAAAAAAAACTTAAAAAAAAAGTTTTTTTGACTAGAGAGCCTGGTGGGACAAGTATTTCAGAAAAAATAAGAAAATTAATAATTAATGATTTAAAAGATAATCATAATCCATACGCAGAATTATATTTAATTTTTGCTGCAAGAGCTTTGCATTTTGATGTTATTAAAGAAAAAATAGACAAAGGATATTTTGTACTTTGTGATAGATATATTGATTCAACGATTGCGTATCAACACTATAACGGATCTATTGATCTAAATTTTATTAAAATAATGCAGTCAAAAATTCATAGCAACAAATTGCCAAATATAACTTTTTTATTAGATATAAATCCACAGATCAGCAAACAAAGACTTTTAAAAAGGGGCAAAAAACTTGATAGATTTGATAAACTTTCTCTAAAAAAAATGACATTAGTTCGAAATGGCTTTTTAAAAATAGCAAAAATAAACAAAAAAAGGGTCGTAATAGTAAAAAATGATATTAATAAAGAAGTAGCTCATGACTTAATAGTAAAAAACCTTTTAAAAAAAATTTAGCCAGTGAATATAAATAAATCTCTACACTCATTTCATAAAGAATTTTTGAATTTTAACAATTTGTATGAAGATAATAACTTGTCAAATTCTATAATGATTTCAGGTCATGATGGAATAGGCAAAAGAACTTTTGCAACACATTTTGCTTTATTCTGTCTAATGAAAGATGAAGATCGTAAAAAATATTTAATAAATTTTGAAATAAATGACATAAATTTATTAAAGCAGTTAGAAAGCAATTCTTTTTTACAAATTAATTTTTTACAAAAAAAAGAAAATAAAAATTTGATTTTAATAGAAGAAATACGAAATGTAATTAATTTTTGTAGCATGCAATCATTTAACAATGCTCCTAAATTTATTATTGTTAACAATGCAGAACATTTAAATATTAATTCATCTAATGCAATTTTGAAAATTTTAGAGACACCTCCAGAGAATACATATTTTATATTGTTAAATAATTCTAATCATAAAGTTTTAGATACAATTAAATCTAGATGTAGAAAATTTTTATTTAAAATTAACATGAATACTTCTAATAAAATTTTTAATAAATTATCTATCTCTAAAGATCATATAGACTTTAATAACAATATTTTTTCAAAATATGAATTTCATGGAACCAGAATAAAAAAAATAGACTACTTAAATAAAAACTTTTCAATAGATATTTCGACAAAAGATATTTTTAATTTTTGTATAGACGATTATAGAAAAAATAAAAGTGAAATTGCTTACAATATAGCAATGACAATAGCCCTTAATAATTATTCAATTTTATTTAAAAGTAAAAATAATATTTACAAAACTAACTTTTTTTATAATAAATTTTTGAATATCATTAAAGACTCTTCAGAAATGAATTCTACTTTTAGTAGATTGCCAAATTACGCTTTGATAAACTAATTATGTCTAAAAACTTTTATATTACTACTCCAATTTATTATCCATCAGCAAAACCACATATGGGTCATGCTTATTCGAGTATTTCTGCTGATGTAATTGCTAGATTCAAAAGATTACAAGATTATAAAGTTTTCTTTTTAACTGGCACTGATGAACATGGTCAAAAAATTCAAAAAGCTGCAGAAAAAGAAAAAAAAACTCCTTTGGAATTTTGTGATCAAATATCTAAAATTTTTTTAGATTTATGTTCAATTTTAAATTTAAGTAATACCGATTTTATTAGAACTACCGAGAAAAGGCATTACGATACTGTGCAACACTTATGGAACTTATTGCAAAAAAATGATGAAATTTATTTATCAAAATATAGTGGCTGGTATTCTGTTTCTGATGAAGCTTTTTATTCACAAGATGAAATCGAAGAAGTAGATGGAATAAAACGAAATATTGCTAGCGGCAGTCCAGTTGAATGGGTAGAGGAGGAGTCGTATTTTTTTAGATTATCTAAATGGACTGAACCATTAATAAAATTTTACAAAGAAAATCCGGATTTTATTCAACCCGAATCTAGAAGAAATGAAGTTGTTAAATTTGTAGAAAGTGGCCTTAAAGATCTATCAATTTCAAGGACTTCTTTTAATTGGGGTATACCAGTTCCTAATGATGACAAGCATATAATGTATGTATGGATGGACGCTTTAACAAATTATATAAGTGCCACAAATTATTTTTCCAAAGAAAACAACAATAATTTCTGGCCTGCAGATATCCATATTATAGGTAAAGACATTCTTCGATTTCATGCTGTTTATTGGCCAGCTTTTTTAATGGCTGCCAAAATTAATTTGCCAAAAAAAGTCTTTGGTCATGGATGGATTCTTTCTGGAGAAGAAAAAATGTCAAAATCAAAAGGTAATATATTAGATCCTATTGAAATTATTAATGAATTTGGTTTAGATGAATTACGTTACTATCTCATGAAAGAGGTAATATATGGCCAAGATGGTAAAATTAATTTAGAAAATTTAAAAAATTGTATCAATAGCGATTTGGCAAACAATATTGGAAACCTAAGTCAAAGAATTATTACAATTCTTTTAAAAAAATTTGATGGAAGATTACCAGCAATAAAAAATTTAACTCAAATTGATAAGAATATTTTAGAAACAAATGATAGTAAATTTGTTAATGCAATGAATAGTTTAGAATTACACAATTATGTAAGACAAATTGTTAATTTTGCCTCAGATGTAAATAAATATGTAAATGATGAGGAGCCATGGAATATAAAAAGAAATTCTAATGAACGTATTGCAAATATACTTTATGTTGTAATTGAGAGTTTAAAAAAAATATTTATTTTATTGCATCCTATCATGCCAGAAAAGTCTGAAAATTTTTTAAAATGTTTATCAATAAAAAAAGAAGATATAACATTAGTTAATTTTAATAAGAAATTAGAGATTGGTTTAGAAATTACATCACCAGGAATTTTATTTAAAAAAATATTATAATGCTTATAGATTCTCATTGTCACTTGACATATGAACCAATGGTCAGTGATATTCAAAAAGTTTTGGATTTATGCGAGCAAAATCAAGTATCTAAAATTTTAACTATTGGCACAAATCTTGAAACATCAAAAAAATCTATTCAAATAGCAGAATCATATAAAAATATATTTTGCACAATCGGGTTGCACCCTAATGAGGCAGAAAGAGATGCAGTCAATTTTACAGAAATAAAAAATTTAGCAAGAAGTTCAAAGAAAATTATAGGAATAGGAGAAACGGGTCTTGATTTTTATTACAATAAAGAAAAAGAAAAATCTGCAATTCAAATAGATATGTTTGAAAAACATATAGAACTTGCGCAAGAAACCCGCAAACCTGTAATTGTGCACACCAGATCTGCTGACAAGGAGACTTTAGAAGTTATTAAAAAAATTAAAAATACTAGAGAAATTGATTTTGTTATTCATTGTTTTACAGGTAATACCAATTTCTGTTATAAACTTTTAGATTTGGGATGTTATATATCGTTTAGCGGAATAATTACGTTCAATAAGGTTGAAGAAATATGTAAATCTGTTGAAATTGTACCTTTAGATAAGCTGCTAGTTGAAACAGACTCACCGTATCTTTCTCCAGTTCCTTTTAGAGGAAAAAAAAATTTTCCATCAAATGTAAAATTTGTGGCAGAAAAAATTGCACAAATTAAAAAAATATCTTTTGAAGAAATTGCTTTTTCCACGTCAAAAAACTTTAATAAAATATTTTTAATTAAATGAATATTCATATTTTATTGCCACAAAAAGAATTTTTTTTAGACAAGTCTCCAGGCGCAGTTTCTATAATGGTCAGTGATCAATTGAAGTTTTCAAAATTTAAAAAAAAAATTAACGTCTATGGTTCAATTAATATTAAAAAAAATTATAAAAATTTTTTTAAACCAATAAAAAAATCTTTTTTTTTTAAAAATAAAAATTATCTTAAGGATTTTTCAAAGTATAGTATTAAGAAAAATTCTATTATTGAAATACATAATAGACCTTTTTATTTTAAATATTTAAAAAAAAAGTATCCAGAAAGTAAATTTATACTTTATTTTCATAACAACCCTTTAGATCTAAAAGGATCCCAAACATCTAGCGAAAGACAATATCTTTTAAATAATTGTGATCATATTATTTTCTTAAGCAATTGGATAAAGAGAAAATTTTTTAAAAATTTAAAAAAAAATAAAAAAAATCATACTGTAGTATATCCTGGTTGTGTTAAATTAAAAAAAATTACAAAAAAAAAAAATTTTATAGTTTTTGTCGGTAAGCTTAATCATGCAAAAGGCTATGATGTTTTTTCTAAGTTTGCTTCGCTTTTTACTAAAGTTTACAAAAATTGGAATATTTTATCAGTGGGCGATGAGCCTAGAAGAATGATTCCTCACAATTCTAGTATAAAAGAACTTGGTCCCTTAAATCATTCTAAGGTTTTAAATTTATTAAAAATATCAAAAATTTCTATTGCCAATTCAAGATGGGAAGAGCCATTGGGAAGATTGCCCATTGAAAGTGCTGCAAATGCATGCGTGCCAATTTCTACAGATAGGGGAGGCCTAATAGAATCAAATACTCACGGTATAATTCTAAAAAAAAATAGCCCTAAAGAGTTATATGATGCATGTGTAAAAATTATTGATGATTATAATAAATTTCAAAAAAAAGTTTTTAATCATTATAAGTTTGACTCAGTTTTAATGAATCAAAAATTAGATCTTATTAGAGAGAGTATTTAACACTAATTTTCAAATTTTATTTTATCTAAAGCGTTATTGTTAAAGATATTGGCTTCTTTAATATATCTTCTGACCATTTCTGAGGATTTGTGGCCTGTCATTTGCATGATACTTCTCTCATCAGCGCCCATACTAGCCGTTGAGGTGGCAAATCCCGATCTTAGACTGTGACCCGAGTATAATTTGGGATCTAATCCTATTAAAGAAGTATATTTTTTAACAATTAATGAGATAGTTTTGTCAGAACAGTAAAATAGGCTGTTTTTGCTTGTATCTCTAACATTTGTCCATTCCTTTAATGTGATTACAGGGCATATTTCTGTTTTTTCGAATGTTGGTATTCCTTTTATATATCCTTCCCCAAATTGATCACTTTTTGAAAAATTTAATTTAATTTTTAGACCTTCTTTAACAAATTCCAAATCATCGATTTTTAGATTTGCTATTTCTGATCTCCTAAAACCTCCAGCAAATCCTAAAAGCAATATAGCTTTATCTCTAATAATTTGTACATTATTATGTACTAATTTATTATTTATTAAATTAATTATATTAATTAAATTACTATATAATAATGGTTTTTTTCCTTTTTGATATGAACCTATTTTTCTTTTTATTCCTATTAAGTTTTCTCTAATCAGCGGATGCCTACAATCAATATGGTAGCCTTTTATTTTGTGTATTACATTTATACTTGCTAACCTACGTTTTAAAGTGCTGTATTTTTTCTGATTACTTAAATTAGTTAAGTACAAGCCAATTATTTTAGGATTGCTTGGCAAAGATTGAAAACTATATTTTTTACAAAAATTTTCAAAATCTTCAAAATCTGACCTATAAGCTTTTAGAGTATTTTTTGATTTAGAATGATTTAAATTATCGCTAATTTGCTTTTCTAAATCACTTATTTGATTTATTATTTCATTCATTTCCGATAACCATTAATTATCGGAAATAATATAATTGTTTATAAAACTTGTCAATAGCATTATTTAGCTACAATGAATTTTTTTATTAAAACAAAAAATATTAATATTGAATGCTTTTCACTAAAGACAGAAACTTCAAATAAAATAATTCAAAATTTACCAATCAAGGCACAAATAAACACCTGGGGAGATGAAATATACTTTGATACAAAGTTAAGGGGAATTTTGTTAGAAAAAGAAGCAAAAGAGGTATTTAATTTAGGTGAAATTGCTTATTGGACTGAAGGCAGCTCCATAGCCATTGGTTTTGGACCTACTCCTGCAAGCCTTGGTTCTGAAATTAGATTAGTTACTAAATGCAATTATTGGGCAACAGCTAAGAATCCTCAAGATTTGCTTAATTTAAAAAAAGTTAACGATGGTGATGAAATTATCATTGATTTAAAGGGTTAATTTATGCTTAAGGGTAGTAAATTTCAAATTAAAGTCTGGAAAGAAATTAAAAAAATCCCAAAAGGAAAGGTAACTACCTACAAAAATATAGCAAAAAAAATAGGTTTTCCTAAGGCTTCTAGGGCTGTTGCAAATGCCTGCGG
>VTPD01000065.1 GCA_008638015.1 Pelagibacteraceae bacterium
GAAGGAATTACATCGACTGATTTAGTTTTAACAATCACTGAACTTTTACGAAAACATAAAGTAGTTGGAAGCTTTGTAGAATTTTTTGGAGAAGGAGTTAATTCTTTATCTGTGGGAGACCGTGCAACGATATCTAATATGGCTCCTGAATATGGATCTACTGCTGTTTTATTTCCAGTAGATCATTTAACACTTGATTATCTTAGAATGACAGGAAGAAATGAAGATCAAATAAAAATGATTGAAGAGTATTCTAAGTCCCAGCATTTATGGCGCGATGATAGAGAAACGCCTACTTATTCAAGAACAATTGAATTAGACTTGAGTTCCGTAGTTCCATGCGTATCGGGTCCAAAAAATCCAGAAGATAGATTGAATCTAAATGATTTGTCTAAATCAGTGAATACTCATTCTGAAAATTTATACAAACGAGCTTTACGAAAAGATGAGATATTTAAGGTAGAGCATTCCGAAGAGACAATTCAAGATGGCGATATAATGATAGCAGCCATAACAAGCTGTACGAATACGTCCAATCCAAAAGGAATGATTGCAGCGGGTTTAGTTGCTAAAAATTTAATTGAAAAGGGAATAACCAGAAACAATAGAGTGAAAACATCTTTTGCCCCAGGAAGTCAGGTGACAGCAACTATTTTAGAAAAAGCAGGATTGCAAAAGTATTTAGATCAACTAGGGTTTAACGTTGTAGGATTTGGTTGCACCACTTGCAATGGTGGCTCAGGCCCACTACAGCAAGATTTGGCTAATTCTATAGAAAAAAACAAAGTATTTTCTGTGGCAGTTTTATCTGGAAATAGAAATTTTCAAGGAAGAATTCATCCTAATATTAGAGCTTCTTATCTAGCATCACCAGCACTGGTCATTTGCTTTTCTATACTTGGAAGTGTTTTAAAATCTTTAGACACAGACTCTTTGGGTAAAGATCAAAATGGAAAAGATGTTTTTTTAAAAGATGTTTGGCCTAGCAATGAAGAGATCGAACAATTTGTTCAACAAAGTTATAAGCCAGAGTTTTTTATTTCTAAATATAAAGAAGTATCTGATGGGGGAGATCTATGGGACAATTTAGAAATTCCAACTACAGAAAAATATGAATGGTCAGACCAAAGTACTTATTTTAAAAAACCTCCTTATCTAGAGCAAGTATCTGAAACGTTAACTATTGAAAGTAATATAACAAATGTAAGACCATTAGTTTTATTAGGAGACTCAATAACCACAGATCACATTTCTCCTTCCAATGCGATTACAAGAGGAACAGCAGCTGGCGATTATTTAGAATCAAAAGGGGTTAAGCCTGAAGATTTTAATAATTATACAACAAGAAGAGCTCATCATGAAGTTGCCATGCGAGCAACATTTGCAAACTTAAGATTAAGAAATAAAATTACACCAGACAAAGAGGGCAGTGTTACGATTAAATATCCTGAGCAAAAAGAAATGAGAATCTTTGAAGCTGCGATGGAATATAAAAAACAAGGAATAACATTAGCAGTTTTTGCTGGTGATAATTATGGTTGCGGCTCCTCAAGAGACACAGCAGCCAAAGGTCCTTTGTTACTTGGAGTAAAAATAATCGTGGCTAAAAGTTTTGAAAGAATTCATCGCTCTAATTTAATTGGCATGGGTTTACTACCTTTGCAATTTAAGCAAGGTCAAGGAATAGAGGAACTGCAAATCCAAGGAAGCGATATATTTGATTTCGTAAATTTAGATAAAATATCAAACGACCATAAAGAAATTGATCTAAAAATAAAAAAACAAACAGGAGATATTATTTCAGCAAAATTAGATGTAAGATTAGATACACCGGAAGAAATTGATTACTGGCAAAATGGTGGAATACTCCCTATGGCCTGGAGAGAAGAGGTTAGAAAATAATGAATAAACATTGGATACCTGCAGCTTATTATAGAGGAGGAACAAGTAAGGGTGTTTTTTTTAAAGCAGAAGATTTACCAACCACTAATCAAGAAGAGTTAAATCAAATATTTTTAAAAATAATTGGAAGCCCCGATCCTAACGGCAGACAGCTTAATGGCATGGGTGGTGGCGTTTCTTCTTTATCTAAGTGTGTCATAGTAAGCCCATCCAAAAGAGAAGGAATTGATGTGGATTATACGTTTATTCAAATTGCAGTCGACAAGCCTGTAGCAGATTGGTCAAATAATTGTGGGAATTTATCGTCAGCTGTTGGTCCTTTTGCAGTTAATGAAGGTTTGATCAAAGTTAAGGATGGTGAAGTTACAGTTCGAATTTACCAAACGAATACAAACAAAATCATCGACTCTACTTTTCAAGTGAGTAATGGATTTGCTAATCCAGAAGGAGATTATCAAATAGCAGGGGTTGCGAACACAGGATCTAAAATTAGATTAGATTATTTAGAGCCAGGTGGATCTGGAACTGGCTTGCTTTTGCCAACGGGCAACGTGGTAGATGAAATTAATATAGATGGAAAAAAAATTACGATTAGTATCGTCGATGCAGCTACACCATTAGTTTATATCAAATCTGATGACCTGGGCTTGACATGCACTGAAAATCCAGATGAGCTAGATGCGAACAAACAAGCTTCTCAACTAATAGAAAAAATTAGATGCAAAGCTGCAGTCATGATTAATTTAGCAACATCAGAAAATGAAGTTCCTTTAGGCACACCAAGAATAGGAATTGTATCAGAACCAAGAGATTTTCAAGCTTTAGATAAAAGTACCATACAAAAAGAAGATTATGATATTTGCACACGAATGTTTTCTATGGGCAAAGCACACAAAGCTATCATGGGAACTGCAGGCGTTAACATCGGTGTAGCTTG
>VTPD01000025.1 GCA_008638015.1 Pelagibacteraceae bacterium
GGTGTAAAAGTAAGTTATGCAATTCATCCAGTTGCAGGCAGAATGCCAGGTCATATGAATGTTTTATTAGCCGAAGCAAATGTTCCTTATGATGAAGTATTTGAGTTAGAAAGTATTAATAGTGACTTTTCAAATACAGATGTTGCATTTGTCATTGGTGCAAATGATGTAACTAACCCAGCTGCAAAAACAGATCCACAAAGTCCAATTTATGGAATGCCAATTTTAGATGTGGAAAAAGCAAAATCAGTTTTGTTTGTTAAAAGAGGTATGGCCGCAGGTTACGCTGGTGTTGATAATGAATTATTTTTTAAAGATAATACCTTAATGCTATTTTCTGATGCTAAGAAAATGGTCGAAGAAATTTCTAAATCTTTAGATTAGTCTGGGACTGTAGCTCAATAGTAGAGTACTGCATTGACATTGCAGGGGTAGTTGGAGCGTAACCAACCAGTCCCACCATTAAATATTGTAATTGGTTGCGGGGCTAGGATTTGAACCTAGGACCTTCAGGTTATGAGCCTGACGAGCTACCAGACTGCTCCACCCCGCGATATAAGAATTCTATTAAATCTTAAAAGAAAATTAAAATCTAGCTTTAAGTTTTCTTAATTTTTTAACTCTGGCTAAATTATCTTCTAGTTGTCTTTTTTTCTTTTCAGAGGGTTTTTCATAAGTACTTTTGATTTTTAATAATCTAAATGTACCTTCTCTTTGCAGCTTTTTTTTTAAAACTCTTAAAGCTTGTTCCAGATTGTCATTTTTAACTTCTATTTTAATAACCTACCTCCAAATAAGCGGCTGAATTAACATTTTGCAAAAAAAAAGTCCATCGTTATATTGCTATTTTAATGGAATATTTTAATCCAACTCCTAAAAAAGGCTCTCAAAGTAAAGGCAAAGTTATTTCAAGAAGAGCATTCATTTTAACCTCTTTTAAACTGGCATTTTTAGCAACTATTGTTGGCAGACTATTTTATATGCAAATTGTTAAAAAAAACGATTATGTCATTCAGTCTGATAAAAATCGATTTAGACAATGGAAAACGACACCTTCAAGAGGTTTAATAGTAGATAGAAATAATGATATTTTAGCAGATAATTTTCAAGTTTTTAAATTAGCAATTATTCCAAAAGAAACTAAATCATTTGAAAAAACTTTAAATAATTTAACTAAAATAATAAAAATTACTGAAAGGCAAAAAAATTATTTTATAAAAAACTACTCTAAGCACAATAAGTTTCAACCTTTTGTTTTAGACTTAAACTTAAGCTGGAATGAATTTTCTAAATTAAATTATTACTTGCAGAATAATGATGGTATTCAGCCATTCGTATCATTTGAGAGAACGTATTTGTATCCAAAAGAATTTTCTCATATTTTAGGATATGTTAGTGAACCAAATATTCAAGATTTACGTAAATTACAAAAAGATTTCATTGGTGTTCCAAATTTAAAAATTGGAAAAACTGGATTAGAAAAAATATTTGATAATTATCTTTTAGGCGCACCTGGCACAGCTACTTATGAGGTAGATGCTTATGGAAGAAGAGTGAAAAAAGTTGTTCATGTAGATGGTGAAAAAGGAAAAGTAATTAAAACAACTTTTGATAAAGAGTTACAAATTTTTGCATACAATAGATTAAATTCACTAAGTGGATCTGTGGTGGTTATGGATATGTATGGCAAAATTTTATGTTGTGCTTCTTATCCATCTTTTAACTCAAATGATTTTACTTATGGTATTTCACATGAAGATTACAATAAGTTAAAAGCTGATGAAAAAAGACCACTAGTCAACAAAGCACTTTCTTCTTCGTACCCACCTGGCTCAACTATAAAGATGATTGTTGCATTATCTGCTCTCGAAAATAAAATTATAACAAAAAACTTTAAGCATGTTTGCAAAGGTGATGTTGAATTGTATGACCAAAAATATCATTGCTGGAAAGATAAAGGACATGGAGTTGTTGACTTAACGAAAGCAATTAAAGAGTCTTGTGATATCTATTTTTATGAAGTGGCAAGGTTACTGGGAATTGACCGATTAAAAGAAACTGCAAATAAATTTGGCTTGGGAGAGGTAGTTTTAGAAAATTTTCATGAAGAAAAAAATGGTTTAATTCCAAGTACCACATGGAAAAAGGGAGCCTTAGGAAAATCTTGGTATATTGGTGAAACAATGATTTCAGGAATAGGCCAGGGATACATGAAAGCTACTTGCATTCAGTTATGTACTATGATGGCACAGATTGCTAATGGCGGTTTTAAAATAAACCCAACTTTTGATGAAAATAAAAAATCTGAATTTGGTGAAAAAACTGTTGTTAGTGATGATCATTTAAAAGTTATTAAGGAAGCACTGTTTTTAGCAACTAACGAGCCTGGAGGAACATCATATTCTTCTAGAATTTCTGGCAAACTTAAGATGGCTGGAAAAACTGGAACCTCGCAAGTGAGAAGAATTACCGAACGTCAAAGAGAACTTGATTTAAAAAATGAAGATTTGCCATGGAAATTTAGAGATCATTCTTTATTTGTGGGATATGGACCCACTTCAAATCCAGAGTATGCCATTTCAGTGATTATAGATCATGGAGGAGCTGGTTCTGCTGTTGCAGCACCGATTGCAAGAGATGTAATGAAAAAAGCTTTTGAAATTAATAAGAAAAATAATAATGCAATATAAAAAGATAAAAAATAATTTTTTTGAAAACTGTATTGAAAAATTTTATTTATTTGATTGGAAATTTTTTATTTTAATTTTTCTTTTAATTGGAGTGGGTTTATTAACTCTGTACTCAGTTGACACTGGAAATAAAAATTATTTATTCAAACATTTTATTAGAATAAATATTGCATTACTTTTATTTTTTGTTGTCTCATTTATTCATATAAAATTTTGGTATAAATTAGCTTATCCATTTTATTTTTTAGTCATACTTTTGTTACTTTACGTGAATTTTTTTGGTTCTACAGCAATGGGTGCGCAGCGTTGGATTAATTTATATTTTTTTAATATTCAGCCGTCAGAATTAATGAAAATTGGGGTTATTTTTGCTTTGGCTAAATATTATCAATACATAAAATTAGAGGAAATTGATAATTTTTCAAAATTATTTACACCTCTGATTTTAATTTTAATTCCCTTCTTTTTGGTTGCTAAACAACCAGATCTCGGAACGGCAGTTTTTATATTAATCGTTTCTATTGGTATGCTTTGGCTTGCAGGACTTAATTTAAAAATTTTTATAACTGGTTTTGTTTCTTTAGTGATTCTGGCACCGTTTATGATTGCTTTTTTAAAACCTTATCAAAAACAAAGGATATTAACTTTTCTAGATCCTGAAAAAGATCCTTTGGGATCTGGATATCATATTATTCAATCAAAAATTGCCATAGGATCTGGTGGATTATTTGGAAAAGGTTATTTGCAAGGAACTCAAAGTAATTTAGAATTTTTACCTGAAAAACACACAGATTTTATTTTTACAGTATTCGCAGAACAATTTGGTTTTATTGGATGTTTGTTATTGATTATCTTATTTATGGCAATCATCCTTATGATTTTAAATATTTCTCTGAAAGCAAACAATAATTTTGCAAGATTGCTTTGTTTTGGTATTGCTTTTAACATTTTTGTTTATTTGGCAGTTAATCTAGGAATGGTAGTTGGTTTATTACCAGTTGTTGGCGTTCCACTTCCTATTATTTCTTATGGAGGCACAGCAATGTTAACAACAATGTTTGCGTTAGGACTTGTAATGAGTGCCAAAATCCACAATGATTATCAATTATAGATTTAATGAATTTTTCAAAAGATACAAAAGCTTATGTGATGCTCATATTATGTACTGCTTTTTGGTCAGGTAATTTTATTGTAGGAAAAGTTGCTACTTTGTTTGAAATACCACCTTTAACTTTAAATTTTTATCGTTGGTTCATTGCTTGGATAATTTTAGCTCCTTTTACTTTAAAAGAGGTTGTTGCAAATTGGAGTATTATAAAAGAAAATTTTCTATCACTTGTGATTATGGCATTTACAAGTATTTCAGTTTTTAATTCAGTTGTTTATTATGCTTTAAATTATACTCAGGTGTTAAATGGGGTGTTAATGATTTCTACTATTCCAGTATTAATTATTTTTATTTCTTCCATTTTTAAAACTGAAAGAACTAATGTTTTTCAAGTTTTAGGTGTTGTCGTTTCTTTATGCGGAGTAGTTATTATTATTACCAAAATGGAATTTCAAAGATTAATTCATTTGCAATTAAACAAAGGTGATTTGTGGATGCTAGTTGCCATGTTCTCATGGGCGACTTATTCAATTATGATGAAAGAAAAAAAAATTAATTTAAAACCTTTTGTTTTATTGCAAACGTTAATTACGATTGGTGTTATTTTTTTAGCACCAATGTATCTTTTTGAAATTATAAATGGTCAATATTTAAATTTAAATATACCAGTTGTATTAACTGTTGGTTACGTTGTTTTATTTGCAGGGATTGGTGCTTATATTTTTTGGAATGGAGCTGTTTTGTTAATTGGGCCTAATAGAGCAGGAATATTTTTACACTTAATGCCAGTATTTAGCGCATTAATGGCAATTTTTTTACTTGGCGAAAAATTTTCTCATTATCATTTTTATGGTGCTTTATTTATAGTTTTTGGTATTTTTTTATCATCAAAAAAAGCACTAAATTAAATAAAAGGGGGCATTATGAATTTAACGAAAGCACAATTGGAACAATTTGATAAAGAGGGATATCTTTTTTTCCCCAAATTGTTTTCCCCAGAAGAAACAAAAGTTTTAGTGAATGAAGTGCCCAAACTTTATGAAAGAAGAGAAGAGTACAACGTAAGAGAAAAAGGCTCTGACTCTGTTAGAACTAATTTTGCAGCTCATATGTATAGTGAGCCATTCGCAAAATTAGCAAGACATCCAAGAATGGTTAAACCCGTTGAAGATTTGTTGGGTGAAAAACTTTACATGCATCAGTTTAAAATTAATGGAAAAATGGCTTTTGATGGAGATGTTTGGCAGTGGCATCAAGATTATGGAACTTGGAAAAATGATGATTTAATGCCAACCGAAAGAGCTATGAATGTTGCAATTTTTCTTGATGATGTAACAGAATTTAATGGACCTTTAATATTTATACCAGGCTCCCATAAACGAGGTGTTATCGATGCTAAGCATGATACAAGCACGACTAGTTACCCGTTATGGACGATAGACAATCAGCTCATCAGTGAACTGGTTGATAGAGCTGGTGGTTATAATGGGGGAATGGTTAGTCCCAAAGGACCTGCTGGATCTATGATATTATTTCATAGTTGCTTGGTTCATTGCTCCGGAAGTAACTTGTCACCATTTAATAGAGTAAGTGTGTATTTGAGTTTATGTGCAGTCAGTAATCATATTCAAAGATTTAAAAGAAAAGAATATATTGCTCATAGACAATTTGATCCAATCGAATGTTTGCCTGATGATTGTTTAACAAAAGATTATCCAGTCAATCTGCCATGGAAAAACGGATTACCTGCCTCAGCATTTGAGACTTCTCAAGAAAAATTAGCTGGTTAATTACATATTAGATGTATCTTTTTTCAAAACTAGAGGAGTGTAAAAAAGATATTTCCATAGCATTTATTGGATGTGGAAAATTTATTTCCATGTTTTTATCGCAATACAATCAGTTACAAAAAATTAAAATTGATACAATTGTTGATCTTAAGATTGAAAATGCAAAAAATAATTGTCTTAAAAGTGGATTGTCAATTGAAACAGTAAATAATATTCATTTTGCCAATTCTTTAGATGAGGTCATAGATAGGAATATTGATATTTTTATTGAAGCAACCGGTAACCCGATAGTTGGAACGGTACATGCAGCTAAAATTATAAGAAAAAAGAAACATGTTATTTTAGTTAACGTTGAAGCTGATGTAACATGTGGAAAGTATTTATCGGATCTTGCAAAAGAACATAATGTAATTTGCTCGATGGCTTATGGTGATCAACCATCATTAATTGTGGAGCAAGTAGAATGGGCAAGGTTAAATGGTTTTGAAGTAACATGTGCTGGAAAAGGAACAAAATATCATCCAAATTTTGAATATTCTACACCTGATACTGTTTGGGGTTATTATGGTCTTAGTAAAGAAAGAGCAGAAGTAGAATCTGGAATGAATCCAAAAATGTTCAATTCATTTTTATGCGGAGATAAAAGTGCAATCGAAATGGCAGCGGTTAGTAACGCTACAAATTTACAATGTCCAAGTAATGGTTTAACTTTTCCTCCAGTTGGTGTTTATGATATTGCTAAAAAATTAATTCCTAAAAATGCAGGTGGATTAATAGATTATGAGGGTCAAGTAGAAGTTATTTCTAGTATTGATTTAAATCAAAAAGATATTCCTAATGATTTAAGATGGGGTGTTTACATTGTGATTAAAGCACAAAATCAATATGTAAAAAATTGTTTTAGTGATTATGGCATGGTGACTGATAGTTCAGGAACTTATTCTGCAATTTGGAGGCCTTATCATTATATTGGTTTGGAGTTAGCTCAATCTATGTATTCAGTTGCATTAGATAAAAAAGCAACTGGTTTTACAAAATATTATAATGCTGACGTTGCTTCTTATGCCAAAAAAGATTTACAAATTGGTGAGAAGTTAGATGGAGAAGGTGGTTTTTGTGCAAGAGGAAGGCTTGTAACTTCTGCAAAGTCAAAAAAAGAAAAAATATTAGCCCTAGGATTATCAGACGGAGCCATTGTAAAAAGAAATATTAAAAAAGATCAGGTCATCACTTTAGACGATGTCGAATTAAATCTTCCCAAGGAAGTTACCAAGGCAAGAGAGTATCAATATAATTTAATATAGTGAAATCTATAGCAATTTTTCAAAAAGGCATTGTGGATGTTATGCCACTCACCATACCTGTTGTTCCATTTGGGATTATTTATGGTGTTATAGGAGTGGAGATGGGCTTAACTCCGTTTATGACATTTGCAATGTCATTTATAATTTTTGCAGGCTCATCTCAAATTGCATTTTCCCAACTTTTTGTTGCAGGAGCATCGCCCTTAGTAATGTTGGGTTCTGTAGCTGCTATCAATTCAAGACATTTCTTGTACGGAGCTGTGCTTTCTCAATATTTTAATAAACTAAATTTTAATTGGAGAATTTTACTTAGTTATTTAATGACTGATCAAGCCTTTAGCGTTTCTTCATCTTATTTAAAAAATAATCAAAATAAAATTAATGCACATTACCATATGCTTGGATCTGGATTGACACTTTGGTTATTATGGCAAATATCAACTTTGGCAGGAATTTTTCTGGGCAATATTGTTCCTGAGCAACTAGGTTTAACATTTACAATACCCCTAACTTTTTTAGCTTTAATTGTTAGTGAATTAAGAAAATTAGATCATGTAATAGTAATTTTAATTTCAGGAACTTCGTCTTTAGTATTTTATAATTATCCTTATAAAATTTATATAATTCTCTCAGCTTTTATAGCCTTAGGTGTTTCCTATCTTTTAATTTTAAGGTTTAAGGAAATATCAAAATGATTTGGTTTTGGATTTTTGTTGCAGGCTTGATTACTTTTTTTACAAGATATTCTATGATTGCTTTTATTGATCCTAGCATTTTAAGTAAAAATACAAAAAAAGTTTTAACCTATGTTCCTTCAGCAGTTTTTCCAGCCATTATTTTTCCTGCAGTTTTTCTTAATTCAAAAGGATTGTTAGTTTCTATTGAGAATCCTCAGATATGGGCATTTATGATAGCATTAATAATTGGATTTTTTTTTAAAAATATTCTTTTAACAATTATTTCAGGCTTATTGAGTTTTTGGCTTTTTATTTTTTGGTTATCCTAATTTTCCCAAAAAAGGAAACAGCTCTAAAATATAAAATCCTATACTCTGAAGCTTTGAGCTAAGTATTAAAATACCAGTTGTGATAAGAATAAATCCTGAGCCTTTTTGTATAGTTAAAATATATTTTTTTGCTTTTTGAGAAAATATTAAAAAATTACCCAAGAAATAACCAGCTAAAACAAAAGGAACTCCCAAACCAATAGAATAAACAAGCAGGAGCATCACACCTTGAAATAATGTAGTTTCTAAAGATGCCAATGCTAAAATGGATCCAAGAATAGGACCTATACAAGGTGTCCAACCAAAAGCAAAGCCCATACCAACAATCACCGGAAAGAAAAAATTATTAGAATGTTTGGATATATAAAATTTCAAATCATTATTTAAAAAATTAAAATTAATCATTCCTGTTAAATACAATCCAAAAATAATAATAATAATAGCAATAATGTTAGAAAAGATTTGGGATTTACTTAGTAAAAAAGATCCAAAGTATGTAGATGAAGCTCCAAGCAAAATAAAAACAATCGAAAAGCCAAAAACAAATAAGATAGATTTATTCACTATAAAATATTTAGATTTTTTTTTGAGATTTTCTAAATCTGTGCCACAGATAAAAGATAAGTAACCCGGTATGAGGGGAAGGACACAAGGAGATAAAAAACTAATAAAACCTGCAAATAAGCTTAAAAAAAATAAAGACATTTAGTCTTTTAATATAGCATCTAATTTACCTTCCGAGTCTAATAAATGAATATGATCACAGTCTCCGATGTGTTTGTCATTTACAAAAATTTGCGGAAGGGTTCTAGCTCCATTAGAATTTTTTTGCATTTCTTCAAATTTATTAGGTTCTTTATGAAGATTGATTTCAGTAAACTTTATTTTTTTTCTTTCTAATAAGCTTTTAGCCCGAATGCAGTAAGGGCAATAGTCCATTGTGTAAATTGTAACTTTGTTCATTATTTTTTAATTATCAAATGCGCATCTAAATCCAACATAAATTGCATAAAAATCAGATGGTTTATATTGTGCTCCAGACTCTTTTGTTTTGCTAGCTCCATACCACCAAGATGCTCCCGCAGTTAATGAATCTCCACCCTTGCTATCATGAATCCATTCCCAAACATTTCCGCCCATGGCAACCAATCCATTAATTCCTTCAGGTAATTTTGTAACATCCATATGCCTGTTGTAACCTAATAAACCTTGTGAGTTCATTTTTTCAGCCTTATCGCCACTTGGATATTTGTGAATTTTATTCAATTGAAAAACTTTGGATGGTAGGACTTGTTTATATGCTGCTAATTTCCACTCATCAAATGATGGAAGTCTTCCATTTATAGATTTGCAATACTTTTCAGCCTCAAATCTATTTATGTGCACAGCTGGTTCTAGTAAACTTTTTGGTTTTGCTCCGTAGGGAGTTCTGTAAGTCCATCCTATTCTTTGTTCCCAGCCAGCTCCCCATTCATAACCACCGCCAGTTTTTTCTGCCAAAGTTTTAATATTATTTTTATCTGCATAGTCTTGAAATTCTTGAATGGTAACTTCGTACTTATTGATAAAAAAATTTTCAATTTTCACTTTTGGATTTACAAAAGAATAAGAACTTGTGGATAAAATACTAAAAAAGAAGAAATAAAAAAAAATTTTCATATACAATAAAATATATGAGCAATTTTAATAAAGTCAAAGTATTCATGGAAACTTTTGGTCAAGAGGTAAAGAGCAAGGCATCATTTCCTGATCAAAAAATACAAAATTTAAGATACGATTTGATCAAAGAGGAATTAGAAGAATTAAAGGATGCCCTTAATCAAAAAAACTTGAAAGAGGTAGCGGATGCTTTAACTGATATTCTATATGTTACTTACGGAGCGGGTCATGCGTTTGGTATTGATTTAGACAAGTGTTTTGCCGAGGTGCAGAATTCTAATATGAGTAAATTAGATGAAAATGGCAAGCCCATTTATAATGAAAATGGCAAAGTTATGAAGGGTCCAAACTATTTTAAGCCCAACCTTCAAAAATTTATTGAATAAAAATTAGCAAGGTTTACAAACTTCATCTTATGAAAGAATATAAAATTGCATCAATAGCAGGAGACGGAATAGGTAAGGAAGTTACTCCCGAAGGTATTAGAGTTTTAAAAAAAGTTGCTGAACAACATCAATTTAAAATTCATTTTGATGAATTTGACTTCGCTTCTTGTGATTATCATGCAAAGCACGGAACCATGTTACCTGATAATTGGAAAGAACAAATTGGTAAACATGATGCTATTTTTTTCGGGGCGGTTGGAATGCCAGATCAATTACCAGACCACATTTCTTTATGGGGTTCGTTATTAAAATTTAGAAGAGAATTTGATCAATATATAAACTTAAGACCTGTAAAATTAATGCCAGGTGTTCCTTGTCCTTTGGCAAATAAAGTTCCAGGAGATATTGATATGTTGATAGTTCGAGAAAATACGGAAGGCGAGTATTCCTCAGTTGGAGGAAGAATGTATGGTGGAACGGATAGAGAAATTGCCATTCAAGAAACAATTATGTCGAGACAAGGAGTGGATCGTGTATTGAAATTTGCTTTTGAGCTTGCAAAAAATACAAAAAGAAAAAAAGTAACAAGTGCAACAAAATCTAACGGAATTTCTATTACCATGCCATTTTGGGATGAGCGTTTTGAAGAGATGAAAAAAAAATATCCCGATATTACAACGGATCAGTTTCATATAGATATTCTTGCAGCTAGATTTGTATTAACTCCTGAATGGTTTGATGTGGTAGTAGCATCTAATTTATTTGGAGATATACTTTCTGATTTGGGACCAGCATGTACCGGAACCATTGGAATTGCCGCGTCTGCAAACATTAATCCAGAAAAGAAATTTCCATCTTTATTTGAACCCGTCCATGGATCTGCACCAGATATTGCAGGCAAAGGTATTGCAAATCCTATTGGTCAAATTTGGTCAGGTGCAATGATGTTAGATTATCTAGGAGAGAAAGAAGCTGCTGACAATATTATCAAAGCTATTGAAAAAACTCTTTCTAATGAAGAGAGTAGAACCAAAGATCTTAAAGGAAAAAGCAACACTAAACAGTGTGCTGATGCAGTTTTAAATAATTTATAATTTTTTTAAGTGGGGCGTTCTGTTGCTAGGTGCCCCGGACCCCCGCTTTTTAATTAACCG
>VTPD01000066.1 GCA_008638015.1 Pelagibacteraceae bacterium
AGAAGCTCCTTGCCAGCATCGGCAATAGAGTTAATTATTTTTTTTAAAAACATTTTAGTTGCCTAGAAGATACCTTGGTAACCAGGTAGCAATTTCTGGGAATATACAAAGAATTACTATGGCAAGAACCATGCATAACATGAAAGGTAGTGAGCCTCTTAATATTTCAGGCAAACTGATATCGGGGGATATCCCCTTAATTACATAGAGGTTTAATCCTACAGGTGGAGTTATTAGTCCAATTTCCATATTAATAGTTAAGACAACTGCAAACCATATTGGATCAAATCCTGCACTTTCAATAATCGGAAGCAATATTGGAGTTGTCATTAAAATGATGGCAACTGGTGGTAAGAAAAAGCCCGCTATTAATAAAAAAATATTTATAATAAATAACAACACCCATTTATTAACTGAAAGATCTGCCATAACTTGGGCAATAGTTTGGGTCACATACAAATTTGAAAGCGTAAAACTAAAAAGATAAGAACAAGCAATAATCATCATGATCATCACGCTTTCTTTCATAGAGCCTCTTAAAATTTTCCAAAGTTTTGTTGGACTGTAAATTTTATAAATAACAGCAACTAAAATTATACATAAGAAAGCTCCAATACCTGATGCTTCAGATGGAGTTGCGATACCACCATACAAAACGTAAAGGACTCCAACTACGACTGCTAGGAAAGGTAATATTCTTGGTAAAATTTCAAATCTTTCTTTCCAAGAAAAATGATTAAAAGCAACTGTTGTTGCATTCACATCTTTATTAGTTCTCCATGTTTTGAAAATTGCCCAAGCCATAAACAAACCTGTAAGCATAATTCCTGGAAATACTCCTGCCATAAATAACTGACCAATAGATGTTTCGGTTGAAATACCAAATACAATCATGGTGATGCTTGGTGGTATTAAAATTCCAAGTGTTCCACCCGCAGCAATAGTCCCTGCGCTAATTTCTTTAGTATACCCTCTCTCTCTCATTTCGGGTATTCCCATTTTTCCAATAGCCGCACAAGTAGCTGGTGAAGATCCGCTCAATGCTGCAAATAATGCACAAGCTCCTAAATTTGAAACCACCAATCCTCCGGGCACTCTATTTAACCATCTATCTAAAGCTGAATATAAGTCTTTACCAGCAGGTGATGATGCTACAGCCATTCCCATTACAATAAACATTGGAATAGAAACGATGGTAAACTCCATCAGTCCTTCTAAAAAAGTATCCGCAATCACTTTTGTCATACCAAAACCTTCGAAGGCTAACAAAAAAGTAACAGCAACAAATCCAAGACCAAAAGCTACAGGAATTCCTAATGCAAAAACACCGATTGTAACTGCGGTAACTAGTAAACCAATAATTGCTGGATCCATTATTCTATAATCTCCTCTAATTTAGCAGGTGGGAAAGGCATTTCCTTTTTCGTTACCAAAGAAATAATATCTGCAAGATATTGCAAGATCATTACAAAAAAACCAATTGGCAAAGAAATATAAAGTTTCCACAAAGGAGCATTCCATAACGTTCCAGTGGTATGATTATTTGTGTAGGCATCTATCCAAAGATGACAGGCTAAAACAAAAATTACGGTACAAAAAATTAAAGATAAAACTGAACAAATAATGGCTAAAATTAACTTTCCTTTATAATCAAGATAATGGGGTAATAATTCAACATTTACATGCCCCTTCTCTAACAAAACATACGGGCTACCAATAAACGTCGCGCCTGCTAATGAGTAAATTACATATTCCGTTTGCCATGATGTAGTAAGATTAAAAACATATCTTTCTACAACCATATTAATAATTACCAAAATAGCTGAAATTAAAAGAACTGTAGCAACAGTTCCGCAAAAACGAGATAGGGTATGTGTGAATTTTATAAAAGAATCCATAAAAAAATTTACTTGGTGACCTTCCAAACAAACAAACCCCAGATAAAAATATCTGGGGTTTGAATAATTTATATTTACTTAACTGCTAATGCTTTTTTAATTAACTCTGCTCCAGCTGGAACTTTTGCTGAAAACTCTTTGAATGAAGTTTTCTTAGCAATTTCAACCCAAGCATTGTAATCTTTTTCAGTCATGTAAGACAACTTAATGCCTTTAGCTTTGTAAGTATCTTCCATTTTTTTATCTAAAGCTGCTACTTGTCCTAGCATGTATTTTTCAGCTTTTTTTCCGGCAGCCAAAAGAGCTTTCTTTTGTTTGTCGTTCAAAGCATTGAAAGATTTTTTAGATATAAGAATTGGCTCATACATAAACCATAGACCAAATTTTCCTGGAGGTGTTGCACATTTAACTTGTTCATAAAGTTTAAATGAAACAAAGCTTCCTGAACTTGTGTTAACTCCAGTCAATACTCCAGTTTGTAAAGCAGCATAAACTTCTGAACTTGCCATTGAAGCGATTGATGCTCCGGCACCTTCTAACATCTTGTTAAACATTGGTCCTGCAGCTCTCATGACTTGTCCTTTTACAGACTCAGGTCCAGTAACGCATGTTTTTTTAGATGCAAATCCACCACCTAACCATGCATCTGAAAGAACCATTGCTCCAGCTCCATCAATGATTTTTCTGATATCATCCATGAATGGTGATTTGTTAATTCTTTGTGCATGCTCATGATTTTTCACGATTCCTGGCATCAATGTTATTGAAAACTCAGGATGAAAAGAGTTTGCATAATCCAATGGTAGAGATGTCATATCTAACTGACCATCCACTAATGGTTTCCATTGTGCTTTTGCTTTATA
>VTPD01000026.1 GCA_008638015.1 Pelagibacteraceae bacterium
GCTCTTTGATTTCTCCATGATTGAAACACTGCTCCAACCGCTCCCCATAATTGTTCGTGAACATCTTGCGGAAAATCTTTTCCTATTTCTTTTTGAATTTGTTCTCTAAACGATACGATTAAAGACTTCCAATCTTCTGCTTGCAGTTCTGTATCTAAAACTACGCCTTTGGTTAATTTGTAATTTTCAATTAAATCTTCAAAATTATGATGATCTACATTTAAAACGACATTGCTATACATTTGAATAAAACGTCGGTAGCTGTCATATGCAAATGTTTCGTTGTTTGTTTTTTTAGCTAAACCAATTACCGTTTTGTCATTTAAACCCAAATTTAAAACAGTATCCATCATCCCTGGCATAGAAACTCTTGCTCCAGATCTAACCGAAACTAACAACGGATCATTCTCATCACCAAAAACTTTCTTAATTTTAGTTTCAACTTTTTTAATAGCTTCGCTAACTTGATCTTTTAATTCGACAGGATAGTTTTGATCTAATTTGTAAAATTCATTGCAGGCCGCTGTTGTAATCGTAAAACCAGGAGGAACAGGAAGGCCAATTCTTATCATTTCTGACAAGTTTGCCCCTTTGCCACCTAATAAGTTTTTAAGTGAAGTTTTATCCGCCTGTGGAGTGTCTTCAAAATTATATACCCACTTATTCATTAAGCTCCCTCAAGTTTTGAAAAATCTGTAAAATTGTCAAATGTTTTACACATCAAATATAATAATTCCAATCTATTATTTTTAATTTCTTGATTTTCATCGTTTACCTTTACATCTGTAAAAAAAACATCTGTTAAATTTTTCATTTCAGATAACATGTGGATAGTTTTTTGCGAATCTCTTAATCGACTAGGAGTTGTAAAATAATCTCTAACTTCATTAATTTTTGCTAGGAGATTTTCTTCACAAGGATTACGAAATAACACAGGGTCTGGGGTACCAAATATTTTATTATCAATATCTTTTTGATTTTGTTCTAAAATATTCTTTGCTCTTTTGTACGCTGCTATAGCATTTATGCCCTCGTCTTGTTTTAGGCATTTAATAATATTCATAATTTTTAAATTTAAATTATAAAAATCATCACTACGATTATTAGACAAGACTGAATCAACAACATCTAATCTAGTTACTTTATCTTTTAATAAATTTTTAAATCTATCATTAAAAAATTCTATTAAATCATCAGCAAGTTTGTCGTTGGTAAATTTAATGTTATTCGACAGATAAAGATTCTTAGAATTATTAATTAACTCTTTTAAAGAAATAGAAATTTTATTTTCTATTAATATTCTTATAATACCAAGAACTGCTCTTCTTAAAGCAAAAGGATCTTTGGAACTTGTGGGCTTAACATTAATTCCAAAGAAACCAATTAATGTGTCTAGCTTATCTGCAATGGCAACACATATTGCAATTTTTTCTTTGGGAACTCTATCGTTAGGACCTAATGGTAAATAATGATCTGAAATAGCTTTAGAAATTTCTGGACTAAAACCTTGGCCCAGCGCAAAGTAACTACCTATAACACCCTGTAGCTCTGGATACTCACCAACTAAATCTGTAACTAAGTCCGCTTTGCAAATCGAGGCTGCGATTTCTGTATCTTCTTTATTGCAAACAATAATATCAGCAATTAAAGAAGATAATTGTCTAACCCGTTGTGTTTTATCGTAAACTGTTCCTAAATCTTTATAAAAAACTATTCCATTTAGTTTAGAAACAAGTTTCACTAAATTTTGTTTTTTATTTTTATCCCAAAAGAATTTAGCATCTGCCAATCTTGCTTGAAGTACTCGTTCATTTCCCTCAATAATTAATTTTTTTTCATCTTTATTATTGGAAATAGTAATAAATTGATTAATAATTTTTCCCTCATCTATGGATCGCATAGGAAAATACCTTTGGTGTTGCTTCATAGTAAGATTTAACAATTCTTCTGGTAAAGCTAAAAAATCCTCAGAAAACTTACCTTTTAAAGCAGTTGGATATTCAACTAGGTTTGTCACTTCTTCAACTAAACTTGGATCAGGATTATTTTCACATTTTGATTTTGCAAATATTGTTTTTAAATTATTTAGAATAATTTTCTTACGTTCTTCATGATCTAAAATAATTTTTTTATCCTTTAATAAAGTAAAATAATGCGTAGCATTTTTAACTACAAAAGATTTTTCATCATAAGGCCCACCTAAAAAAATCTTATTAGTAGATTGTAAATGATAAAAATGAAAAGGAACAATACTAGTATCAAATAAACATAAAATGGATTTTAAAGGTCTACCCCAACTCAAATCATGATCAGACCAACGCATTGATTTTTTCCAATTAATACTTTTCAAAATATCTGGAACTATAGTTTGAAAAGATACCTTTAAATCAACCGTTTGCTTTTTCGTTTTAGCAAAATAAAAATTTCCTTTATCTGTTTCTTTTTCAAATACATCTGATTTATGGAGTTGGTTAGATTTTAAAAAACCTTCTAATGCCTGAGGCGGTGTTCCAACTTTTGGTCCTTTTATTTCTTTTGCAGCAATATTCATAGTTGCTGGCAATCCTTCGATAAAAACACAAATTCTAGAAGGTGTTGAATAAATATGTAATTTTTTACATTTAATATTTTCATCCTCTAATGATTTTAGGAATGAGGCTTCTAAACTTTTTCTCGTATTAATTTGCAAGCCATGAGGTATTTCCTCTGAATATAATTCTAATAAAAAATCTGACATTTAACCTTGGCTTTTAAGCCAAACCTCACCGCAACCTTTGGCTAAATTTCTAATTCTAGTGATATAACCTGCTCTTTCAGAAACGCTAATGACCCCTCTTGCATCTAATAAATTAAAGGTATGACTTGCTTTTAAGCATTGATCATATGCTGGTAAGCAAAGATTTTTTTCTAATAAACTTTTACATTCTGTTTCTGCAAAATTAAAAATAGTTAATAAATTATCGGTATTAGCGTGTTCAAAATTATATGCTGAAAACTCTTTTTCTGATTGTTTAAATACCTGGTCATAAGTAACGCCATCTTTATTCCATTCAATATCAAAAACACTTTTCTTGCCCTGAATAAACATAGCAAGTCTTTCTAGTCCGTAAGTGATTTCAGCTGAAACAGGTTTGCATTCAAATCCGGCCATCTGCTGGAAATAAGTAAATTGAGTGACTTCCATGCCATCACACCATACCTCCCATCCTAAACCTGAAGCTCCTAACGTTGGGCTTTCCCAGTCATCTTCGACAAAGCGAATATCGTGATCTTGATAATTAATTCCAATCGAAGATAAGCTTTTTAAATATAGCTTTTGCACATCTTCTGGCGAAGGCTTGATGATAACTTGAAACTGATAGTAATGCTGTAACCGATTTGGGTTTTCACCATATCTTCCATCCGTTGGTCTTCGTGACGGTTGCACATAAGCTGCTTTCCAAGGTTTGGGACCTAACGATCGTAGCGTAGTCGCTGGATGAAATGTTCCAGCTCCAACTTCTAAATCATATGGCTGCAATATTACACAACCCTGATCCGACCAAAATTTTTGTAACTTTAAAATAATTTCTTGAAAACTTAAAAAAGGTAAAGTTTTAGCTTTGGCTACTTTTTTTTCTTTTTTTTTCTCTGGCATTTATAAACCAAATTTATTCCAAAATGATCTTGTTTCCATTTCATTTAAAGCTGCAGAGGTTGCGCTCGAAACACTTGATGATAATCTTTTCTTCAACCATCCTTCTGCTTTTTCAAATTTTTTGATTTTTAGATCTTTACCAAACTGATCTTGCAATACTTGAAATGCATTGCCTATACCATCTACTAGTCCAAGATCTTTTGCTTTACGACCAGACCAAAATTCTCCAGTAAATAAATGTTCATCTGATTGGGATTGAATTTTTTCTTTTCTACTTTGTTTTACAAGATCAATAAATTCTTTATGCAAGTCTTCTTGAATTGCCTTTAACTTTTGAATGTCTTCTGGTTTTTCATCCACAAAAGGATCTAAAATACTTTTGCTTTTACCTGCAGTATGTACTCTTCTTTCAACTCCAATTTTTTTAATTAGTTCTTGAAAACCAAATCCAGAATAAATAACACCAATAGAACCAATGATAGAACTTGGATTGGCATAAATTTCATCTCCCGCACATGCAAGCATATATCCACCTGAAGCTGCTACATCCTCCGCAAAGGTAATTACTTTAACTTTCTTTTCATCAGCTAATTTTCTAATTAAAGAATATAAAAGATGAGATTGCACAGGGGATCCACCTGGCGAATTAATAGTAATAGCAACAGCTTTAATTTTTTTTAAGGAAAAAGCTTTTTCAATAATTTCATGATGCGAGGCATAACTTAAACCTTGCTGGAATCTTCCCACATTCCCAATAACGCCGCTTAGACGAATGTGTGCAACTAGCGATTTTTTTTTAAAAAACATAATTTATTTGAGCCTTTTAAAACTTAGGCTTATTTGAGTAAAGAATAATAGCATGATTCAGTTTGCATTTAGTGCGTCATTAGATAAATAACCTTTTTCAATTTATTAGGTTAAAAAATCATATGTTTAGCAACGTTATTCCACTGAAGAAAAATGAGGATTTAAACCCTTATGAAACTTTACGTGGAACGTATGAAAAAGAGATCGAAAAAGTAGACCAATTCATTAAAGAAAAGCTATCCAGCCACGTTGAATTAATTGGCGAAATGTCTTCTCATTTAATGAAATCTGGTGGCAAACGATTACGCCCCCTACTAACTATCGCTTCCTCGGGCCTATTTAATTACCAAGGAGATAGACACATCAAATTAGCGGCATGCGTGGAGCTCATTCATAATGCAACTTTGCTCCATGATGATGTTATCGACAAAAGTGAATTCAGAAGAGGAAAAAAAACTACCAATAATATTTGGGGAAATAAAAATTCTATTTTAGCTGGAGACTATCTTTTAAGTAGATGTTTTGAAATTATGGTGGAAGATGGATCCTTAGAGGTATTAAAATTACTTTCCTCAGTATCCTCAGAAATTGCTCAAGGAGAAATCTTGCAGCTCCAACATGAAAAAGAAATTGAAACCATTGAAAAAACTTATCTAGAAATTATTGAATCTAAAACATCTTCTTTATTTGGTGCTGCTATGCGAGTTGGTGGATGTATTAATGAAAAAAATAAAAATGAAAAAGAAGCGCTTTCTTCTTATGGAATTAATTTAGGTATTTGTTTTCAAATCACAGATGATATTTTAGATTATTATTCTGATACTGCTAATTTTGGAAAAGTAGTGGGTAATGATTTTTATGAAGGCAAAGTTACTTTACCTATTATCATTTTGTATCAAAAATCATCAGAAGAAGAGAGAATTAAAATTAAAAAAATCTTTGATAATGAAGAAAGATCGAAAGAAGAACTCAACTTTATATTAAGTTTGTTAACCAAATATAATATTATACCTGCTTGTAAAAAAAGAGCAGAATATTTTTCGAATGTTGCATCTGACGCTTTAAACATTTTTCCTGAAACAAAAATCAGAAAAAATTTACAAGATTTATCTTTTTATATCGTAAATAGAATTAGTTAAGCTTCCAAATAGAAAAATTTAATACTAGAGCATAACAGCTCCAAGCTAAATACGGAATCATGATGTAAGTAGATATTTTAGATATCTGCCAATACAACTTCATTAGATAAAGAATAAAAGAAATAATTATAACAATCACGACAACGCCTAACAATATTTGGTGCAAACCAAAAAATACAAAGCTCCAACTAGCTCCTACTAAAAGATGAATAAAATAAATACTTAATATTTTTATTCCAAGTGACTTATTAATTTCTTTGGTATTATTCCAAACATTCCAAACTGCTACAGACATGATGGCATATAAAAAACTCCACACAGGACCAAACACCCAGTTTGGTGGACTAAAACTAGGACGAGTTATATCTGCATACCAAGACAAAACATTGTTAGATGTAATGAATCCTGCAGGAACCGAAATAAGATAGGTTGCTAATAAGATAAAAATAAAACTTTTGTATTTATTCCAAAACATTACAAAAGATTAGTATTCCTCACTAAATATAAGCAAATGGCAGCTATAAAATGCCCGTAATACGTAAGATTTACAAACACTCGTAAGATAAACTTATGATCATCTTTAATCTTTAAATAATCACAAAGGACGTTGCCAGGATTATAAAATATTTCCCAATTGATATTTTTCATTAAGCCGCTTCTTCCCTATAAGAGTCTAAAGAAGGACAAGAACATACTAAATTTCTATCACCATACACATTATCTACCCTTGCAACTGGTGCCCAGAATTTATTTTGTTTCAAGAAACTTAAAGGAAACGCAGCTTGCTCTCTTGTGTATGGATGCTCCCAACTATCATGGGATAATTCTAAATAAGTATGCGGAGCATTTTTTAATGGATTATCTAATGCATCAAATACTTTGCTTTCCACCATCTTAATTTCTTTTCTAATATTAATCAGTGAATCACAAAAACGATCAAGCTCTTGTAAACTTTCACTCTCCGTTGGTTCAATCATTAGTGTTCCCGCAACCGGCCAAGACATCGTTGGTGCATGAAAACCATAATCGATAAGACGTTTCGCTATATCTTCCTCCGAAATTCCGCTATCTGCTTTGATAGGTCTAAGATCAATAATACATTCATGGGCAACTAAACCTTTTTTACCTTTGTATAAAGTTTTGTAATGCCCTTCTAATTTTTTCGACATATAGTTTGCACTTAATATTGCAACCTCTGTTGCTTGTCGTAAACCTTTGGATCCCATCATTCTAATATACATCCAAGAGATAGGTAAAATACTAGCGCTTCCCCATGGAGCAGCAGACACTGCACCCATACCAGTTGCAGGACCAGAATTTTCTTTAATCACTTGGTGATTAGGTAAGAATGGTTCTAAATGTTTATTGACACCAATCGGTCCCATTCCAGGTCCACCACCACCGTGTGGAATACAAAAAGTTTTATGTAAATTCATATGACACACATCAGGACCAAATAATCCAGGTTTAGCAATTCCAACTAGTGCATTTAAATTTGCACCATCCATATACACTTGACCACCATGATCATGAATGATTTTACAAATTTCTTTTATACTTTCTTCAAACACACCGTGAGTGGAAGGATAGGTTACCATTAATGCTGCAAGATTTTTTGAATGCAAAATTGCTTTTGCTTCTAAATCTTTAACATCCACATTTCCTTCGTTGTCACAATTAATCACCACTACTTTCATTCCTGCCATTTGCGCACTGGCTGGATTGGTTCCGTGAGCGGAGCTTGGAATAAGACAAATATTTCTATCCGTATCACCATTAGCTAAATGAAATTTTCGAATGGTCATTAAACCAGCATATTCTCCTTGCGCTCCAGCATTAGGCTGTAGGGAAATTCCTGTGAAACCAGTAATTTCGGATAGCATTTGTTTTAAATCGTTAAATAAAGTTTGATACCCTTGCGTTTGTTCAATGGGTGCAAAAGGATGTAGTCCGCCAAATTCAGGCCAAGTCACAGGGATCATTTCTGCAACGGCATTTAGCTTCATCGTACAAGATCCAAGTGCAATCATGCTTCGATTAAGGGCGATATCCTTATCTTCTAGACGTTTGAGGTACCTCAACATCTCGTGCTCTGAATGATAAGAATTAAATACTGGATGACTCATATAGTCAGATGTTCGTTTCAGATTAGAAGGAATACTTGGGGTTACAACATCCCCAATATCTTTCATTTGCGCATTTAATCCAAAAATTTCAAACAATTTATTGAGATCAGCAATTTCTGTCGTTTCATCAAATGATAGGGAAATTTTATCATCACTTACTTTTCGTAAATTGATTTTATGAGCGTTAGCTGATTGTAAAATATTATTCGTATCGTTACCTGTAATCACACAAACCGTGTCAAAGAAATGATCTGATACAATTGTATATTTCTTCTTCACTTCGCTAGCAAAACTATTGGCAAAACCACAAGTTCGTTCTGCAATATGTTTTAGTCCTTTCGGTCCATGATAAATAGCATAAGCTGCTGCCATAATAGAAAGTAAAGCTTGTGCGGTACAAATATTACTAGTCGCTTTTTCTCGTCTAATATGTTGCTCTCTAGTTTGCAAAGCCATACGTAATGCTTGATCTTTATTTCTATCTTGCGATACACCAATAATTCTTCCAGGCATCGCACGTTTATAAGCATCTTTGGTTGCAAAGAATGCAGCGTGAGGTCCGCCATAACCCATAGGAATTCCAAATCGTTGTGAAGTACCTACAACAATATCTGCATTCATTTCACCTGGTGCTTTTAATAATAATAAAGATAAAATATCTGCAACAACAATTGCTTTTCCTTTTTGACTTTGAATTTGCTTAATAACATTTTCAACATCACCAATTACACCATACGTATCTGGATATTGAATGATTGCGCATAAAACATTTCCCGCTTTTTCTAAATCTTGCGTATTACCAATGATCACTTCTAATCCAAATGGCTCGGCTCTTGTTTTCACCACATCAATCGTTTGTGGATTACAAGTTTCAGCAATAAATATTTTTTGTAAATTATCTTTATCTAATCTTTGACATAACGCTACAGCCTCTGCTGCTGCTGTTCCTTCATCTAATAAAGATGCATTAGCAATATCCATCTTAGTTAGATCAATAATTAATTGTTGAAAATTCAGTAGCATTTCTAATCTACCTTGTGCCACTTCTGGCTGATAAGGAGTGTATGCTGTGTACCAACCTGGATTTTCTAATATGTTTCGTAAAATAACATTAGGAGTATAGGTTCCATAGTAACCCATTCCGATAAAACTTTTATAGATCTGATTTTTCGAAGCAATCTCATGTAAAATTTCTAATGCTTTATGTTCAGAAACAGAGTCTCTGACATCAAGCTGTTCTTTTTCTAAAATAGAATTTGGAACAATAGCTTCAATAAAGGATTGCATATTGTCATAACCAACAAACTGTAACATCTTAGCTTGATCTTCTAACGATGGACCAATGTGACGGGATATAAATTCAGATTTACGTAAATCAGTCATTAGCTTGGGTTCCCCGCTATATAAGTTTCATAATCTGCTTTGCTCATGAGTGAATCTAGCTCTGATACATTGCTTACTTTCACCTTAAAAAACCAACCTTTTCCTTCAGGATCTTCATTAATAAGAGAAGGATTAGAGGCAACTTCTTGATTTCCCTCAATTACTTCACCTGACACTGGAGTATAAACATCACTTGCAGCTTTCACAGATTCAACCACCGCTGCTTCACCGCCGCTTGTTAAAGCTTTGCCAGCTTCTGGAACTTCGGCAAATACAATATCTCCTAACTGATCGGCAGCATATTTGGTAATACCAACCGTACCGACATCTCCTTCGACAATCACCCACTCATGTTTTTTTGAATATTTAGCTTCTGACATTACCCCTCCTATTTTGCATAACTTTTTTTATAAAATGGCAACAAACAAATCTTTGCTGGATATTTTTTGCCTCGCACTTCTAATTCCACAGAAGTTCCAACTTCTGAACAATCAAAATTCACATAACCCATCACCACAGCCGCACCCACACTTGGCCCAAAGGATCCGGAAGTCACTATCCCTACTTCTTTATCCTCTTTAAATATTTTTGCATTTTCCCTTGCGATAATTTTTCCCTCTAATTGAATTCCCACTCTTTTTCTACTGATGCCCTGTTCCATATGTTGTTTCACAACATCGCCACCGATAAAATTAAACTGTTCTCTTCTACTTTTTGCAATTCCAAATAACAAATCAGCTTCAATCGGTGATGTCGTAGTATCTAAATCATGACCATATAAACAAAGTCCAGCTTCTAACCTTAATGAATCTCTTGCACCTAAACCAATCATGGAAGCATCGGTTGTTTCAACTAATGTTTTACAAAGTTGTTCTACTTTGTTATTCGCAATAGAAATTTCAAATCCATCTTCGCCTGTGTAACCAGATCTGGTTACATAAACGGTTTCACCGTCATACATAAACGATCCACCGTTCATAAATTTTAAATTCGCAACTCCTGGTATCATGGCATCTACAATAGAAACTGCTTTAGGACCTTGAATGGCAACTAAAGAAAGATGATCATGTAAGGTTGCACAATCTGGATTGGATAAAACACTTTTTAGTGTTTTCACATCCTTATGTTTACAAGCTGCATTCAGCACAATGTTAATTCCTTGTTCCACTCGGGTCACAATTAAATCATCATCAATTCCACCTTGTGCATTCATCAGGAAAGAATATTTCGATTGGTTCATATTTAATTTTGATAAATCGATAGGAATTACTTTTTCAATCGCAGCACAAACGCTATCATCTCCCACAATAGAAAACTGACCCATGTGTGAGACATCAAAAATACCAGCGCTCTGTCTTACTTGATTGTGTTCATTGACAATGCCAGTAGCGTATTGAATAGGCATTTCATAACCTGCAAACGGAACCATCTTTGCTCCACTAGCAACATGAAAATCAAATAAGGCTGTTGTTAAATTAGCTGTACTCATTAAAACTCTGTTCGCTCATCTGTTTGGGTGCCTGAGATCTTCCATCCTTCGGCGGAGCAACGAAGCTCACTTTCCAGAGTTTTAATTTTTACGGTCCTTTTGCCTGAGATTTTCCTGAGCAGTTGATCCTTCGGCGCTATACTGAAATAGTCTCTCCCGTAAACATTTCTATTTAAACAAAAAATGAGAGGAAACAACAGCCTTTTAGTTGCATTCCAGCCATGAATATTACCCATAATAC
>VTPD01000027.1 GCA_008638015.1 Pelagibacteraceae bacterium
CAACTTTCGGTAAATTAATTCTAAACTTTAAAAGGATTTTCAACTAATATAGTATCATCTCGCTCTGGGCTTGTAGAGATACTAGATATTTTCGTACCAATAAAATCTTCTAATTCACTTAAATATATTTTAGCTTCTCGTGGCAGCTCATCATAATTTCTAATACCTTGTGTTGAAGATTTCCAACCTTTAAAAGTTTTGTAAATGGGTTTTACTCTTGCCTGATCTTCTGCTGCAGCTGGCAAGTAATCTATCTTGGTTCCATCTAAATCGTATTCGATACACATATTAATTTCTTCCAATTCATCTAAAACATCCAGTTTAGTTAAAGCAATACCATCAATGCCAGACATTTTAACGGTTTGTCTTACCAACACTCCATCAAACCAACCGCATCTTCTTTTTCTTCCCGTAACCGTTCCAAATTCTTTTCCACGTTTTCCTAAAGACTCTCCAATTTTATCTGTCAGTTCTGTAGGAAAAGGTCCTTCTCCTACTCTAGTTGTATAAGCCTTAGTGATTCCAAGTACATAATTGATAGTTTTTGGTCCAACCCCTGTTCCGGTACTTGCAGCGCCTGCCACAGTATTCGATGAAGTGACATAAGGGTAGGTTCCATGATCAACATCCAGCAAAATTCCTTGCGCACCTTCAAATAATATTTTTTTACCCTCACTTCGGTATTGATCCATTTTTCTCCACACAGGTTGTGAATATTTTAAAATAGATGGAGCAATTTTTAACAAGTCTTCAATTAATTTTTCTTTTTCAAATAGTTTTTTTCCCAATCCTTTTCTAATAGCATTATGGTGTGCTAACACGACTTCTAACCTTTTATTTAAATTACTTTCTGATTTTAAATCCATCACACGAATAGATCGTCTACCAACCTTATCTTCATAAGCTGGTCCTATACCTCGTCTTGTTGTTCCGATTTTTCCTTTACCTGCTAGATCTTCTCTAATTTCATCCATCTCTTGGTGAAAAGGTAAAATTAAACTTGCCGTTTCTGCCAGGACTAGATTTTCTTCCGTAACGGTTACACCTTGTTTTTCAATGCCTTTGATCTCTTCTAGTAGTGCCCAAGGATCTACAACCACACCGTTTCCAATCACAGAAACTTTATTCGATCTTACAATTCCTGAAGGAAGTAATTTTAATTTATATACTTTGCCGTCAATAACGAGTGTGTGGCCTGCATTATGACCTCCTTGAAACCTAACAACAATATCGGCTTGTTCGGACAACCAGTCCACAATCTTTCCCTTACCCTCATCGCCCCACTGAGAGCCTACGACAACAACGTTTTGCATTTATTTAAATTTTGTATCCAAGTGTATGGAGGTCAAATGATTGACCGGACCATGACCTTTTCCATAATGGGGATTAGATCTGATCGCATTATTAACATATCTAATTGCAAGTTCACAGGATTTGTCGATAGGTTTTCCACAGCCTAAAAAAGTTGTAATTGCTGAAGATAATGTACATCCCGTTCCGTGCGTATTTTTTGTCTTTAGTTTTTTATTTTTGTACATAAATATTTTCTTTGGAGTAACTAAAATATCCTGGACATAATTTCCTTTTAGGTGCCCACCTTTCAGCAAAACATTTTTTGCTCCCCAGTGCATCAAGGTATAAGCAGCTAAAATCATGCCATCGGTATTGGTAATTTTTTTTCCCGTTAAAATTTCAGCTTCTGGAATATTAGGAGTAACAAGAAGAGCTTTGCTCATTAATTTATTTTTTAATACTTGAATGGCAGGATCATTAATTAGTCGAGCCCCTCCCTTGGCTACCATGACTGGATCTAAAACTATTTTTGCAATTTTTATTTGATTTAATGCTGACAGCACTTGATGAATCACATCTGGAGAATGGAGCATGCCAATTTTAATTGCATCTGGTTTTATATCTTTTGCAGTGAAAGTAATTTGCTTTGCAATTTCTTTCGCAGGAATAGGGATAACTGAAGTCACTCCTGTCGTATTTTGTACCGTAATTGCTGTCACTGCTGTCATGGCATAGCCACCTAAACTTGTTACTGTTTTAATATCTGCTTGAATACCTGCTCCACCAGAAGAGTCTGATCCTGCAATAATGAGTATTTTACTTCTCGGTTTCACTTAATTGATTTTGATACGATTTGAATTGCTTGTTGTAATAGTTTTTTATTATGACTTTCTCCCATAATTCTTATTTTGGGCTCGGTTCCAGATTTTCTCACCAACATCCTTCCTTGTTCTCCCAATAACTGTTCTGCTTTTTTGATTGCTTGGACACATGCTTTGCTGGTTATGACTGACTTGTCTTTAACAACTATATTCTCCAAAATTTGTGGAACTGGAGTAAAAACTTTTAAAAGTTTGCTAGCTTTTTTTCCTTTACGCATCGAAAACAAAACTTCTAAAGCAACTAATAAACCATCTCCTGTAGTCGTAAAATCTCCGAGAATAATATGACCAGACTGTTCACCCCCTAAATTAAACTTCTTATCCCTCATTGTTTCCTTCACATATCGGTCACCTACATCAGATCTTACAAAAGGAATATGATTAGCTTTAAAATATTGCTCCAATCCCAAGTTGCTCATTAAAGTTCCAACAACTCCACCTTCTAAAATATTTTTTAATTTCCATCGAGTTGCAATCATTCCAATGATTTGATCGCCATCAATGATAGTTCCTTTTTCATCACATAAAATAACTCGGTCTGCATCTCCATCTAAAGCAATCCCTAAATCTGCTTTATTTTGTTTCACAGCTTTCTGTAAAGTTTTTGGATAAGTTGATCCACAGTTATCATTAATATTGTAGCCATTCGGTTCTACACCTAAGGCTATAACGGTTGCGCCTAACTCTTCTAACATCTTAGGTGCCGCTTTATATCCGGCTCCATTGGCAGCATCGACTACTACTTTCATTCCTTTTAAATCAAAATCAGCTGGGAAATTACTTTTTAAAATTTCTATATATCTTGAATTACCATCCTCTAAACGCTTTACACGACCAAGTTCTTTGACAGGGACAAGTAATTTGTTTTTAGGAGCATCAATTAATTTTTCTATTTTTTTTTCAACTTCATCCGATAATTTTAAACCATCAGGACCAAATAATTTTAGACCATTGTCATGATACGGATTATGGGATGCAGTAATCATAATACCAATATCTGCCTTCATTGATCTTGTCAGCATAGCAAGTGCATTGGTAGGAATAGGACCAAATGTAATAATGTCCATACCTGCGGAAGTTAAACCAGATACTATTGCAGGCTCCAACATGTAACCCGAAATTCTTGTATCTTTAGCAATAATAGCAAGGTGTTTTTTTTTATCCTTAATTTTAAAAAAACTTCCCGCTGCTAAAGCAAATTTGTAAAAATCTTCTCCAGTAACATGGCCTTGATTTACAGTTCCACGAATACCATCTGTACCAAAATATTTTTTCATTAAATTGTATGTAGCGCTTGATTAATTGTTAATGCCTCGTTGATTTCTTTTATATCATGCACCCTAAAAAACTGAACACCTTGGTTCGCACCAATTATTACAGCAGATATCGTTCCACCAATTCTAGAAATGCTATCTTTTTTACCCATAATTTTTCCAATAAAACTTTTTCTTGATGGACCAAGCATCAAAGGACAACCTAAAGAATGAAAAAAAGAAACATGTCTCATTAGTGTTAGATTGTGCTGAACATTTTTACCAAAACCAATACCTGGATCTACAATGATATGTTTTCTTAGTATTCCCTTTTTTTCTAATTGTTTAATTTTATTTTCAAAATAGTCATAAATTTCAATCAAAACGTTTTGATATGTTGGATTTTTTTGCATCGTTTCTGGTGTGCCTTGCGAATGATTAAGAATAATTGGCTTTTTCAAATCTATAACTACTTGTTCTGATTGAGGATCAAAATCTAAAGCAGAAACATCATTGATAATAGTTGCACCAGCTTTTGCAGCCTGTTTCATAACTTGTGATTTTCTTGTATCGATAGAAATAAGGCATGATTTAATTTTTTTAATCTTTTGAATGACTTTAATCACTCGGTTACATTCTTCCTTAACAGATATTAGTTTTGCACCAGGTCTCGTAGACTCTCCACCTACATCAATAATGTGAGCTCCATCTTGGATCATTTGTTTTGTATGTTGCAAAGCTTTGCTAAGCTTATTGAATTTTCCTCCATCAGAAAAACTATCAGGAGTAACATTTAATACTCCCATTAAGATAGGCTGATCCATATTTAATTTGCCAATGGAAGTTCGTTTTTTTTGAATTTGTTTTAAGTCTAACTGAACTTGTTTTTGATATTGTTTGGATAGGTTGTTAACTTGGGAAATAGCAATAATTTGTCTTTTATTTTTTTTTGTAATGATTTCTACGTGAGTAAAAGCAATCGATCTGTTTCCACAGATAGGTAATGCTTGTTTTTTTTGAATAAGAAAAGTTGCATGCTTGCCATGAACAAAATTACATGGCCTTACGTAAACAGACCTCATGAAAAAATTAATTTTGTAATTTTGGTTTTAGACCAATAGAACCTAGGGCGCTGTCTGATTTAGAATTAGTATCTTCTCCTGCTTTTATTCCTCGATTAGGATAGATGTTTTTAAAAATTAAATCTCTAATTTCATCACCATTCAATGTTTCATATTCTAACAAAGCCTTAGAAAGTTTATGAAGATCATCTAATTTTTCTGTAAGAATTTTTTTTGCTCTTCCATAACCAGTATCAACAATTTTTCTCACTTCAGCATCAATTTTTTTTGCCGTTTCTTCAGAAACATTTTGGGTTCTAGCTACAGATCGTCCTAAAAATACCTCTTCTTCATTTTCTTGATACGCAATAGGACCCATGGCTTCACTCATGCCCCATCTAGTAACCATATTTTTTGCCATTTTTGTTACCATTTCAATATCAGAAGAAGCTCCTGAAGTAACTTTGTCATGACCAAAAATAATTTCTTCTGCAATTCGTCCGCCCATTGCTACTGAAATGTCAGCATACATCTTTTCTCTACTCATCGATAATTGATCTCTTTCTGGTAGTCGCATCACCATACCAAGCGCTCTTCCTCTTGGAATAATAGTAGCTTTATGAATAGGATCGGATGCACTTTCGTATAATGCAACAATAGCGTGACCACCTTCGTGATATGCAGTTAATTTTTTCTCATCTTCTGACATCACCATACTTCTTCTCTCAGCACCCATCATGACTTTATCTTTTGCTTCTTCTAAGTCAGACATCGTGACAATTCTTTTGTTTTTTCTTGCAGCTAGTAAAGCTGCCTCATTACAAATATTTGCTAAATCCGCACCAGAAAAACCTGGCGTCCCTCTTGCAATCGTTCTTGCAGCAACATCAGGTCCTGTTGTGATTTTTTTCAAATGAACTTTCAAAATAGCTTCTCTACCAATAATATCTGGATTAGGAACTACCACTTGTCGGTCAAATCTACCTGGTCTTAATAATGCAGGATCTAATACATCTGGTCTATTAGTTGCGGCTATTAAAATGACTCCTTCATTGGTCTCAAATCCATCCATTTCAACAAGTAATTGGTTAAGCGTTTGCTCACGCTCATCATTTCCACCACCTAAACCAGCACCTCTACTTCTTCCAACTGCATCAATCTCATCGATAAAAATAATACAAGGTGCATTTTTTTTACCTTGCTCAAACATATCTCTAACTCTGGATGCTCCCACACCAACAAACATTTCAACAAAGTCAGATCCTGAAATACTAAAGAAAGGAACATTTGCTTCTCCTGCAACAGCTCTTGCGATTAATGTTTTTCCAGTTCCTGGAGGTCCTACAAGCAAAGCACCTTTAGGAATTTTTCCACCAAGCTTTTGATATTTTCTTGGATCTTTTAAAAATTCTACAACTTCTTCTAATTCTTCTTTTGCTTCATCTACACCAGCAACATCTTGAAAGGTAACTCTACCTTGCGCTTCCGTTAAAAGTTTTGCTTTTGATTTACCAAAGCCCATGGCACCACCTTTTCCTCCTTGCATCTGTCGCATGAAGAAAATCCAAACACCGATTAATAAAATCATTGGGAACCAAGATAATAAGACACCAAATAATGAAGGCATTTTATCCTCTACTGGTCCTGCGGTAATAGAAACTCCTTTGCCGTTTAATTTTTCAACTAAGTTTGGATAGTTTGGCGAATACGTTCTGAATTTTGTTCCATTTGCAAACGTCCCTTGAATTTCATTTCCTCTTATATCGACAGAAGTAATATTACCTTTGTCGATCTCACTCATAAAAGTTGAGAAGGGTAAATCTTTGGATCCTGACATAGTAGATGGATTTTGAAATAAATTAAAAAGACCTAGTACTAGAAGTACTATAATGCCCCACATGGTCAGATTTTTAAGATTCATACGTTATAAAATAGGTATTAAAATGAAAGTTACAAGATGCAATATAACACATGAATGTAAATAAATTGACTAAATTCTAATTTTTTTCCTTATTTCTTTGCTCATTATTACCTTGTTCAGGTGATTAGAAAAGACAAACCCACCTAAGGTAACTGATTTAAAATCTTTTCTTTGAATAGCAGTAATTAAATTTTCAATACCTTTAGATCGAGGTGGGTATTCCTTTCTAGATTTTTTTTTTATTAACTCTGTAATTGTGCGGTAAATAATTTCAAAAGGTTCTTTTGTAAATAGCTGCTTACTAATTTCCGTTTTGGAACGAAGAAAACGAATATTTTTTTTAAAAGCATGATCAACATAAAAATCTAACGCTTCTTTTGCGGAATTTAAATTTGCAATAGTTTTTATCAACCTGTCTTGGTCTAAACCTTCTTTACTAAGTTGTTTTTTTAATTTTCTAATTCTAACTCGTAAAAATTGATCGTTATTATTTGATGGATCTTTAACATATTGTGAAAAAATTTTTTTAGCTAAGTATTCAAGATCTTTTTTTTTACAATTTAATAAAGGTCTAACTAGTGAGATATTTCCCTGATTTTTTTCTATAGTTTTCATAGAAGATAAGCCATTTAAGCCACTACCCCTGCTTAAGCGAATGTAAAAGTTTTCAACTTGATCGTCTAAGTGATGGGCTGTTAAGAGATAATTTGCTTTTCTTTTTTTGCAAAAAGCATTCATCAATTTATATCGTTCATCTCTTGCTTGCTTTTGAATATTAGTCAGAATTTTTTTTTTAACTTTTAAAATAGTATTTTTTACTTCAATCCTCGAAAGATTTTTTGCAGTTAATCTACATTCTGCAGCGCTTGATTTTCGAATTGCATGATCAATAATGATGGCTTCTAATTGTGAATTTGTCTGAGCTACATAGATTCTGGCTAGATAAGCCAAAGCTAAACTATCTGGACCACCTGATACTGCTAGAATAAATTTTTTTTTTTTAATTTCTGTTTTAACTACTTTGGCAAAATGTGAATAAAGAGAATTAATTGTAGGATCGTCTAAGCAAAAATTATGTTTTTTTACATTTGTATTTACTTGTTTCATATTTTGCTTTCTGAATAATAGACTTTTCTGCTTTTGGATATTGTTTTTCCAAACCTGTTAACATTAAACATCCTTGTTCTTTTTCGCCAAGTTCAGCCAAAGTTATTCCGAGCTTTAAAAGATTTTGTGGAGCCTTGTTGCTCTTTGGATATTTCTGATAACCGTCTAAGTAAGCTGCTGCTGCATCATGATACAACTGTCTTATATAATATGTTTCAGCAAACCAATATTGGGCATTTCCTGTAAGGTTGTGATTAGGATTAGTTTCAATAAATTCTTTTAAAGCTATTTCTGCTTTTTCATAATCTCCAACTTTTATAAAGCTAGTTGCAAACTTGTATTGATTTTCCGGAGATCCTTTTGGCAATAATTTAGGCTTTTCTACTTCTGCTGTCTTTACAACCGCAGCAGGACTAATGGTTTGAATTTTTTGCTTTTCAGCAACAACTGGCTTGCTACTATTTAATGTGCTTGCAAAATCTTGTGGTTTATCTGTACCAGGAAATTTTTTATCAGCTTTTACATTTTTTGTTTTTTCAGCTGTTACTACTTTATTTGTTACTGGCGTGTTAGTTGTTGCTGGAGCTTGATTTCCAATTTCGCTAAATCGTAATTCTGTATCTTTTTGAATTTTGTCCACACGTTCAGAAATTTTTTGTAATTTAAATAATGTTTCTTCATAACCAGCTGTGATTTTTTGAATTTGCTCTTCAAGATCTGAAAGCTTAACAAGTTGTCTTGTTAAAGCTCCTTCCAGGGCACTAGGAATTCCAGTATTTGTTCCAGATGCATTAGCTGTGAAGCTTTTGCTATATACTGCCTTCTCTAGAGTTTTTAAATCTTTGTTTAAAGTTTGAAGTTCAATTAAAATCTTATCTAATTTTTCATCTGCACTGGCAATAGAAACAAAACTTATAAATAAAATGCTTAATAAAAATTTTTTCATATTATTTTTCATTTCTATTACTACAGTTAATTTTGTCAAAAAAAAGACCTCGAGCAAGTTTATGTTGCGCGAGGTCTTTTATTAAAACTTTTATAATTCTTATTTATTTTTAACAGTAACAGATCTACGATTTTGTGACCAAGCTAATTTAGAAGACTCAGAATTCACAGGTCTTTCTTTTCCATAGGAAATTACAGAAACATCACCCGCTTTTACTCCCAAGCTCATTAAATAATCTCTAACTGCATTCGCTCTTCTTTCGCCTAATGCTAAGTTATATTCTCTTGTTCCTCTTTCGTCGGCATGACCTTCAATTAAAACAGCTATCTTGCTAGACTTTATATATCCTGCTTGCTTAGACAAAGTTTGTTTAGCTGCAGTTGTTAAAGTTGATTTGTTTGTTGCAAAGAAAACTCTATCAGCAACTCCTGTTGCTAAAAATTTTACAGTGTCAGAACCAGAATACGCATCACCTGCGCCATCACCTTTGATTGCTACTTTTTTTGCACTAGTTGAACAAGCTGTAATTAATAAACCTATTGATAAAACTAAAAAAATATTTTTTAAACTTCTTAATAACATTATTTACCTCTCAAAATAAAATTGAACTGTTGAATTGTGTTTTATCTAATACGCTATTTTTTATCAAGGATAAAGTACTAATTTTTTTACTAAATACAGTGTTTTTTTAGCTACTTGGATAAAAGTCCAGACCATGCTGGATCAGATGCGTCGGTAGGAGTGTTAATTTTTTTTTCATTATATCCGGTTAAATCAATCGACCAAAGAGCTGAACTTGCTCCCGCACCTCCTTTTCCACCTGCTGTTTCTCTATAAAAAATTAATACACGTCCATTAGGTGACCAAGAGGGTGCTTCTTGATAAAAATTTTCTGTTAACAACCTTTCACCTGATCCATCACTTCGCATTACACCAATATAAAATTTTCCTTTAAAAATTTTAGTAAAAGCAATTAAATCTCCTCTTGGTGACCAAACAGGCGTTCCATACAGTCCTTCGCCAAAAGAAATTCTTTTAACTTGGGAACCGTCGCTTTTCATAACGTAAATTTGTTGGGCGCCACTTCTATCAGAGTTAAAAGTTATAAACTTTCCATCTGCCGAGTAAGATGGGGAAGTATCAATGGAAGGATGAGAGGTTAATTGTTCAACTATTCTTGATTTAATATCCATGGAATAAATGTCAGAATTACCATCTTTGGCAAAAGACATAATAATTTTACTTCCATCGGGTGAAAATCTTGGAGCAAAGGTCATACCAGGAAAGTCTCCGACTACTTCTTGAATTCCGGTTTCAATATTCAACATATAAACTCGTGGTAAATTTTTAAAATAAGACATGTAAGTTATAATCTGAGCTGTTGGATTAAATCTTGGCGTTAGCACAAGTTCATTTCCCAGTGTAAGATACTTATTGTTTGATCCATCTTGATCCATAATAGCCAGTCGTTTAACTCTTTGTTCCTTTGAGCCAGTTTCAGCTACATAAATAATACGTGTATCAAAATAACCAGATTCACCTGTTAATCTTTCATAAATTTTATCTGAAATTATATGAGCAATTCTTCTCCAGCTTTCAGGTGTGGCAAACAAAGCGAGGCCTTCTATTTCTTTTGCTGCAACTACATCCCACAATCTAAATTCTACTCTTAATCTCTTCTTGCTGTCTATAAGCAATTTACCTGAAACCATAACCTGTGATTTAATCAAAGCCCAGTCCTCAAATCTTGGTTTTAAGTGGGCAATTTTTGGTGATTGAATATAAGATTTAGGATCAATGATATTAAAAAGACCAGATCTTGTTAAATTATTTTTTATTACTGCAGAAATTTTTTCATCTAATTTTAATTTTTTTAATTCAGGCGAAAATTGAGCAGGATTATCTAAATAAAAATTAGATACTGCGATAGGAAGGGGTTCTAAATTTCCTCTAGTAATATCAATTTTGACAACTGCAAAACTTTGTTGGATCAAAAAAAAGAATAATGAAACTGTTATAAAAATTATTTTTTTCATTCTTGTAATACCTATCCTCTTAACATTTCTTTTGCATCAAAATTTAATTGCAGATCTTTCCATTTATCATAACCTGTAATTGGCATTTTTAAAGGATTGCATAATTTAACAGCTCGTAAAGCACTCTCAGCTAAAACTTTATAAAATCCTTGCCCTGGTCTATTCATTCTAGCGTGATCCAATATCTCGGATGATAAGATGGTTCCATCTTGATTTAACTTTAATCTAATACGAACTAATAAATTTTGATCATAAGGAAGACCCAAAGGTATATTCCAACA
>VTPD01000002.1 GCA_008638015.1 Pelagibacteraceae bacterium
TCTTACATTCAACTAATTTTGTTTTAAGTTTATTTAATTTTATAAGCTCTTTAATCAATATTAATTGTTGGTAATCTTTTTTACCCATGAAAACTTTTGTGCAATTAACAATTGATAATAATTGAGACATAACTTTTAATACTCCATCAAAGTGTCCTTTTCTAAATTTTTCTTCCATTATATTTTTAATTTTAGGTTGCTTTGAAATTGAAGAATTCCAGTTATAAACCTCCTTAATATTTGGTAAAAAAACATAGTCTACTTTTAGTTTTTTGCAAAGTGCCAGATCCTGTTTTATTTTGTTAGGATATGTATTGTAATCCTTCTTTTTATTGAATTGTTTAGGATTTACAAAAATACTTACAATCGTTTTATTAGTTTTTTTTTTGCTTAGTTTTATTAAAGAGGTATGACCCTCGTGCAAGGCTCCCATTGTAGGAACGAACCCAATATTCTTTAGATTATGAGTAATTTTGTTAATTATGTTAGATTTTTTTACTATTTTCATTTAATACATTTTCATAATTAAATAATGATTAATCAAGCAATTATACCACTCGCAGGTTTAGGAACAAGATTATTACCACTTACAAAATCTTTTCCAAAAGAAATGTGGCCCTTAGGCAAAGTTTCAATTTTAGAAAGAATTTTATCAGAATGTTTAAGTGCTGGAATTAAAGAAATTTTTTTGATTATTTCAGATAGAAAAAAAATTATTAAAGATTATTTTGAAAGTGATAAAGAGTTTGAAAAAAAAATATTTAAAAATAAAAAAGCGTTGCAGCAGTTAAATATTTTAAAAAAATATAAAAAAAAGATTAAATTTGTATTTCAGAATAAGCCACTTGGTTTAGGAGATGCCGTAAATACCTGTAAAAATAAAATTACATCAAGTCATTTTTTGTTAGTTTTGCCAGATGATGTAATCATTAATAGCAACTGTTCAAAAGAATTAATCACAGCTCATTATAAATACAAATCTTCAGTTGTTGCTATAAAAAAAGTGTCCGACAGGGATGTGAATAGATATGGCATAGTCGGCTATTCAGCTAAAAATAGAAATCATTTAAAGATTAATCAATTTGTTGAAAAACCCACCATTCAAACTTCACCATCTAATTATGCTATTATTGGAAGATACATACTTAGTAAAAAAATTTTTAAATCTCTTGCTAGCAAAACTAAAGGAAAACTAGGAGAGATACAGATTACAGATGCAATGCAAAATTTATTAATAAGTAATGAGAAATTTACCGGATGTATTTTTAAAGGAAAATACCTAGATTGTGGAACTTTAGATGGTTATATTAAATCTTTCAATGAAGTAGGTAAAAATTAATGAATATTTGTTTTGTAGGAACAGGATATGTTGGCTTAGTTTCTGGAGTATTATTTTCTGATTTTGGAAACACAGTTTATTGCGTTGATAATGATAAAAAAAAAATATCAAACTTGGAAAAAGGTATTATTCCTATTTACGAACCTGGTCTCGAAGAATTAGTCATAAGAAATTTTAATTCTAAAAGATTAATTTTTACAACTGATATAAATGAAGCTATTAAAAAATCTGATATTATATTTATAGCGGTAGGCACACCACCATCTAAAGATGGTAATTCAGCTGATCTTTCCAGTGTATTTTCTGTTGCAAAAACTATTTCCAACAACTTAAACAAACATAAAATTATAATTACAAAATCTACAGTTCCTTTAGGTACTGGTGACGAGATTGAAAAAATATTATCAAAGAAAAATAAGAAAAATTTGTTTGATGTTGTTTCTAATCCTGAATTTTTGAGAGAGGGAGAGGCAATTAGAGATTTTAAATATCCTGACCGTGTAGTTATTGGAACTAACAATGTAAACAAAGTTACTCCTATAATGACCAAATTGTATGAGCCTATTATTAAGAAAGGTGGCAAGTTTATTGTTGTTAAAAGAAGGGCAGCGGAATTAATTAAGTATGCAGCCAATGCTTTCTTGGCAACTAAAATTACTTTTATTAATGAAATAGCAAACCTATGCGAAAAATCTGATATTAATGTGGAAGATGTTGCAATTGGAATTGGAACAGATGCAAGAATTGGATCTAGGTTTTTAAGAGCTGGACCAGCTTATGGCGGCTCTTGTTTTCCCAAAGACACCAAAGCGTTGGTCAAAACTGCAGAAAAATATAATGTTAATTTAAATGTTGTTAAAAGTGTAATTCATTCTAATGATGCAAGAAGTAACTTAATTGCTAATAAAATTTTAAAAATAATTAAAAAACCAAAAGGAAAAAAAATTGGTTTTTTAGGAGTTACATTTAAAGCTAATACTGACGATATGCGAGACTCATCTTGTCTTTCTATTATTCCAAAATTAATTAACAAAAAATGTAAGATAAATTATTACGATCCAACAGGTCGTAAAGATATTTTTGAAAAAAATAAATCAATATTATTTTATAACAATATTGATTCAGTCATTAAAAATTCAGATCTGGTCGTAATTCATACAGAGTGGGATGAATTTAAATCTCTACAATTTGATAAATTTAGAAAAAAAGAAAAAATTATTATTTTTGATTTGAGAAATTTATATCATCCTGATGATTTTATAAATAAAAAAATAAAATATTTCTCTATTGGCAGACCACAAAATGTCTAAAGATCTTGTTAAATCAAGAAAAAAACATCTATCAACTAAATTAAAAAAACCACTTTTTTATAATGTGATTCTTTTAAATGATGATTTTACAACTATGGAATTTGTTGTTAAAGTTTTAATTATGTTTTTTAAAATGTCCAAAAGTAAATCTACAACTGTTATGTTAAAAATTCACAATGAAGGATCGGCAATTTGCGGAACGTATACATTAGATATTGCTCAAACTTTAACTAATCAAGTCAATAATTACTCGAGATCAAATGGTTTTCCCTTGCAATCAATTATGAGAATTAAATAATGGCAACATTTACGAAGTCGTTAGAGAAAGCTATTGCAAAAGCTTTTCAAGTAGCCACTGAAAAAAAACATCAATATGTTACACTGGAACATTTGTTGTTAGCTTTAGTTGATGAGGAGGATGCTCAAAATGTAATGAAAGCTTGCAGTGTAGATACTGATTTGCTTAAAGAAAATTTAGAGTATTACATAGACAATGAACTGGATAATATAATTAATTCTGAAAAAAATTCTGATCCACAGCCAACTTCAGGTTTTCAAAGGGTTATCCAAAGATCTATTGTGCATGTTCAATCATCTGGAAAAAGTGAAGTTACTGGTGCTAATATATTAGTCTCATTATTTGCAGAAAGAGAGAGTCACGCTACATATTTTTTACAAGAACAGGAAGTTACAAGATACGATGTTGTTAATTTTATATCTCATGGAATTACAAAAATAGATAATTTTAGTTATACTGACAATTTAACGGATAATGCCAAAACAACATCTCCAAACAAAACCTCACCGCTTGATGCCTACTGTGTAAATTTAATTAAAAAAGCTGAGAAGAATAAAATTGATACTTTGATTGGTAGAATAAGCGAAATAGAGAGAATGACCCAAGTTCTTTGTCGTAGAACAAAAAATAACCCTTTATTAGTTGGAGATCCTGGTGTTGGGAAAACTGCAATTGTTGAAGGTTTGGCAAATAAAATTTACCGAAATGAGGTGCCTGACGTTTTGAAAGGAAATGTAATTTATTCTTTAGATATGGGTGTGTTGATAGCGGGCACTAGATACAGAGGTGATTTTGAAGAAAGACTAAAATCAATAATTAATGAAATTGAAAAAAATTCAAAATATATTTTATTTATTGATGAAATACATACTTTAGTTGGAACGGGGGCCACATCTGGGAACTCCATGGATGCAGCCAATATGTTGAAACCTGCTCTGCAATCTGGGCAAATAAGGTGCATCGGTTCAACCACATTTTCTGAATATAGGCAATTTTTTGAAAAGGATCGGGCTTTACAAAGAAGATTTCAAAAAATTGATATTTTAGAACCGAGCGTAGAAGAAACTTATAAAATTATGTTTGGTTTGAGAAGTAAATATGAAGATTTTCATAAAGTTAAATATTCTGATGAAGCTATTAGAGCTTCAGTAGATTTGTCTTATAAATACATTGGCAATAAAAGGTTACCAGATAAATCAATTGATATTATCGACGAACTTGGTTCAAGTGAATCGTTAAAAACAGCAAATCAAAAAAAAGATATCTTGCTAGAAGAGGATGTAGAAAAAATTGTTTCTAAAATGACTAAAATTCCAGAAAAAAATATTACTTTAAATGACAGAAATTATTTAAAGGATATTGATAAAAATTTAAAAAGATTAATTTATGGACAGGACCATGCAATAGAGGCTTTAGCAAATTCGATTAAATTATCCAGATCAGGACTGCGGGATACAAATAAAACTATTGGAAATTATTTATTTAGTGGGCCAACAGGAGTTGGAAAAACAGAACTTGCAAAACAGCTAGCTAAAATACTCGGAGTTGAGTTATTGCGATTTGACATGTCAGAATATTCTGAAAGACACACAATATCAAAGTTAATTGGAGCACCTCCAGGATATGTTGGTTTTGATCAGGGAGGTCAGTTATCTGAGTCGGTAGAAAAAAATCCACACGCAGTATTGTTAATTGATGAAATTGAAAAAGCCCATCCTGATATTTATAATATTCTTTTGCAGATAATGGATTATGGAACATTAACTGATCAAAATGGAAAAAAAATAGATTTTAGAAATATTATATTAATTTTAACAACCAATGCAGGTGCAACTGATTTAGAAAAAAATCAAATGGGTTTTGATAAAAAGGAAAGTAATGAAAATGATTTTGAGACTATAAAAAAAGTGTTTACCCCAGAATTTAGAAATAGGTTAGATTCTTTAATCAGATTTAATAATTTGGATAAAAAAATTATTAAATTAATAGTTAGTAAATTCATCATGGAGCTTGAAACTCAACTAAATGCTAGAGATATTACCATCGAAATTTCTGATAAAGCTACAGATTTAATTTGTGAGCTGGGTTATGATAAAATTATGGGTGCAAGGCCAATATCAAGAGTTATTGATGAAAAAATAAAAAAACCACTAGCTAATGAAATTATTCATGGAAAATTGATAGATGGTGGATTAGTAAAAATTGATACTAAGAATAAAACATTTGATTTTCAAATAAGTAAACTAGAAAAAGTTAAAAAAATTTCTATTAAAAACTAAATTATTTAGATATTTCAAAAATAGTTTCAATCTCTACAGCGGCATTTAAGGGTAGGCTGCTAACACCAATAACTGCTCTCGCATGTTTTCCTTTTTCACCAAAAATTTCAACCAGTAAATCTGATGCGGCATTTAATAGAACTGCATGGTCAGTAAAATCTTCTGTAGAATTGATAAAACCGTTAATTTTTACACATTGTTTAACATTATTTAGATTCATCACTGATTTTTTAAGATGACCAATTGCATTTAAAATTGCATATCTAGCTGCTTTTTTTCCATCTTCTAAAGTTAAATCTTTTCCAATTTTACCTTTGATCATATTACCATTTTCATCAATAGGAAGTTGACCTGAAATATAAATTGTACTGTAACAATGTTTATAAGCCACGTAGTTTCCTACAGGCGAAGGAGGATTTGGTATTGATATTTTTAGATCAATAATTCTTTGTTCGATATCAATCATTTTTTTCTTTAGTTTTGGATTTCTTTTTTTCTTTTTTTGGCTTTTTTTTAATCTTTTTACCTTTTTTGGTTGCGTCGTATTCTAGTCTTTTTTCAATTAAGTCTAGCGCTTCTTCCATTGTAACACTTTCAGGATCTTTATCATCAGGAATAGTTGCATTAATTGTTTTGTATTTAATGTATGGACCATATGAGCCTTTCATAACTTTAACAGGCTTTTTATCTTCTGGGTGCTCGCCAATCGTTTTAATTTCATTAGAAGATCTTCTACCTGGCTTTGCTTCAGCAATCATCGTTATAGCTTTATTAATACCAATAGAAAAAATATCTTCTGGCGCTTCTAATGTAGCTGATTTTTTTTCACATTTTACATACGGACCATATCTGCCATTATTTAGAGTGATATCCATATTATTTTCAGGATATTGGCCCAGAACTTTTGGCAAAGAAGCCAAAAATCTTGCCTTTTCTAAATTAATATCATCTAATGAAATTCCTTTTGGAATAGATACATTTTTTAAATCTTTTTCATCATTACCTATTTGCAAGTAAGGACCAAATCTTCCTTTTTTTAAAACTATGTTTTTACCCTCATCTGTTTTTCCAATTTCTTTTGGTTCAGCCAAGTAATCTTGTTCCGCTGCCTTAATTCTTGACAAGGGTCTAGTGAATTTACAATCTGGATATTTAGAACAACCTATAAAAGCACCAAATCTTCCTATTTTTAGACTTAATTCACCACCACAGTCACAAGCTCTTTTGATTTTTCCCTCCTTGTCTTTATCAAAAATAATTTCACCCAAGCTATCATTCATCATATCTAATATAGCTCTAGTTCTAAGTTCTTTTACATCACTCACGTTTTGGTTAAACTCTTTCCAGAATTTCGATAATACTTCTATCCAGTCAATTTTTCCTGCTGTAATATCATCCAGACTTTCTTCCAGTCCTGCAGTAAAATTATAATCAACATATTGTTTAAATAGTTGATTTAAAAAAGCAGTAATTAATTTTCCTCGATCAGTTGGTACAAATTTTTTGTTTAAAACCTCTACATAATTTCTAGTCGATAAAACAGATATAATACTTGCATAGGTTGATGGCCTTCCAATACCAAGTTCTTCTAATTTTTTAACTAAACTGGCTTCTGAATATCGCGGGGGTGGTTGGGTAAATTTTTGCTCATTTAATATTTTTTCTAAAGGCATAATTTCATTTTCTTTTACTTCTGGTAATAAATTATCTTCTTCATTTTCATCTTTTTCTTTGTCATCTTCATCTTTTATGTCTTGATATAATTTTAAAAAACCATCAAATTTTTGGACAGAGCCATTTGCTCTGAAAATAATACTTTGATCTTTATTTGCTAAATCTACCGCCGTTCTTTCAAATTCAGCACTTTCCATTTGAGAAGAGACAGTTCTATTCCAAATTAATTCATACAATCTAAACTGATCTTTATCTAATTTTGATTTTAAACTTTCTGGAGTTCTATTGATATCAGTTGGTCTTACAGCTTCATGTGCTTCTTGTGCATTTTTTGCTTTCTTTCCAGAATAGTTTCTTGCTTCTTTAGGCAAATATTTTTCACCAATTTCCTCATTTATGTATTTTCTACAGTCAGCTACAGCTTCTAATGAAATATCAGTTCCATCTGTCCTCATGTAGGTTATTAGTCCAGTAGTTTCTCCATCTATATCAATTCCCTGATATAATCTTTGGGCAATTTGCATGGTTCTTGATGCTCCAAAACCTAATTTCCTAGATGCATCTTGTTGCATTGTAGAAGTTCTGAAAGGTGCATAAGGATTTCTTTTAAACGGTTTGCTTTCGATATTAGTTACAACAAACTCATGCTTTTCAATCATTTCTACTGCATTTTTAGCGTCTATTTCATTTTTAAACGAAAACTTTTCAATTTTTTTTGAGTTGTAAGTATTTAGTTTGGCATGAAAATCTTTATTTTCATTATTTTTAAATATCGCACCTATTGTCCAAAATTCAGCTGGGTTGAATAGTTCTATTTCATGCTCTCTTTCTACTATTATTTTTAGTGCAACTGACTGAACTCTTCCTGCAGACTTAGAACCAGGTAATTTTGTCCATAATATTGGTGAAATATTAAAGCCAACCAAGTAGTCTAATGCGCGTCTTGCAAGATAAGCATTAACTAGTTCAATATTGATATCTCTGGGGTTTTCAATTCCATGCACAACTGCTTTTTTAGTAATTTCATTAAAAACTACTCTTTCAACTTTTTTATCTTTTAATAAATTTTTTTCTTCTAAAATATGTTTTACATGCCAAGCAATAGCTTCACCTTCTCGATCAGGGTCAGTAGCTAAAATAATTTTACTTGAGTCTTTAGCAGCGTCAGCAATTTCTTTAATATGTTTTTTTGATGTAACATCTATTTCCCATGTCATATTAAAATTATTATCTGTATCTACGGATCCATTTTTTGATGGCAAATCTCTGACATGACCAAAACTTGCAAGAACTACATAGTCATTACCGAGGTATTTATTAATAGTTTTTGCTTTTGCGGGACTTTCTACAATAACAAGATTCATAATGGATGAAGGACTGTCAAAAATTTACTCAATTGTCAAATTTTACCATTTTTAGACAATAAGGGCTTGAATGAGTTTTTTAATTAGTATTTAATAAGCAATAAAACTAACATTAAAAAGGGACATAATATGTTAAAATCATTAATTAAATCTGCTTTTGTTGTGTTGTTAATGACAACATTTGCACAGGCAGCAGACTACGGGACTTTAAAAAAACTTAAAGATTCTGGCACAATTACAATAGGTCACAGAGAGTCATCTGTACCTTTTGCTTATTACAATAAATCACAAAAGCCTATTGGATACTCAATGGACTTATGTGAAAAAATTGTTCAAAGAGCTGAAAAGGAAATTGGAAAAAAGCTTGTAAGAAAGTATTATCCAGTTAATCCAAAAACAAGAATTCAACTTCTTGCTAATGGAACAATAGACATTGAATGTGGCTCTACAACTAATAATTTAACAAGACAGCAGCAAATTGATTATGCACATGTAACTTTTATTACTGGTACAAAGCTATTGGTAAAAAAATCAAGTGGCATAAAGTCAATTGATGACATGAAAGGCAAAAAAATTGCTTTAGCACAAGGTACAACAAATGAAAAAGCTGTAGTCAAAATTAATTCTGATAAAAAACTTGGAATTAGTGTTGTTAACGTAAAAGATCATGCTGAAGGTTTCTTGGCTTTAGAAACTGGAAGGGTTGATGCTTATTCAACAGACCACATTTTATTATTTGGATTGATATCTAAAGCAAAAAAACCAGCTGACTATGCTGTAGTTGGAAGCTTTTTGTCTTACGACCCTTACGCAATTATGGTTAGAAGAGACGATTCAGCAATGCGTTTAGTTGCTAATTCTGAACTATCTGATCTGTTCAGATCTGGAGAAATTAATAAGATTTATGATAAATGGTTTATGAAACCATTGCCAGAAGGTGGAAAGGCGCTAAGCGTTCCACAAACTGACCTGTTACAGGCTGCATTTACAATGCAAGCTTTGCCATACTAGTTAAATCTTAATTTTTCATATGGGTCATTTTATGACCCATATGAATCTAATCGTTTTTATCAATGAAATATAACTGGAATTGGTCAGTCTTATTCGAGCAGCAGTACTTTGATTGGATTGTCTCAGGTACATTATGGACTATTTATTTATCCTTAGCAGCTTCAGTTATAGCTTTTTTTTTAGGTTCATTAATTGGAATACTAAGAACTTTAGATAACAAAATTCTAAATTTTATTGGAACCACATATGTAGAAATTTTTAGGAATATTCCGCTATTGGTTCAAATGTTCATTTGGTACTTTGTGTTTCCTGAATTAGTTCCAAAAGAATTTGGAAATTGGTTAAAACAAGATTTACCTAACCCGGAATTTTCTTCAGCCTTGTTTTGTCTTGGTACCTACACTGCTTCACGAGTGGCAGAGCAAGTACGTTCAGGAATTAACTCTGTGTCGACTGGCGTTGGGAGTGCTGGTTATGCGACTGGCTTAACAACTTATCAACTTTATATTTATGTATTATTGCCAATTGCCTATAGAATTATAATTCCACCATTAACATCAGAGTTTTTAACTATCTTTAAAAATTCATCACTCGCTTTAACAATAGGTCTGATGGAGCTAACGGCTCGAAGTAATATGATTATGGACTGGACTTTCCAAGGATTTGAAGCCTTTACTGCAGCAACAGTTATTTATGTTTCTGTAACAATGATCGTTACTTTAATTATGCAAAGAGTTGAGAGCAAAACTCAAATACCAGGATTTATTAGGCAAAAAACATGATTAAAAATTTTGATTTTAATGTAATTGCAGATTCTTTGCCTTTTTTATGGAAGGGACTGCAGGTAAGTTTTTATTTAACTTTTTTAGCACTAATCGGAGGTATTTTGTTTGGTACCTTATTGGCCTTGATGAGAATATCTAATTTTAAATCATTGCAATATTTTTCCATGACCTATGTAAATTTTTTAAGATCTATGCCACTAATTTTAGTTATTTTTTGGTTTTTTTTCTTAATACCTCTCATAATTGGAAAACCAATTGGAGGTTTCTACTCTGCGGTTATTGCCTTTACAATGTTTGAAGCTGCTTATTATAGTGAAATTATTAGAGCAGGATTGCTAAGTGTTTCAAGCAATCAAATTGCAGCCGCTAGAGCTACTGGACTTACTTACTCTCAATCCATGATTTACATAATACTACCACAGGCATTTCGAAATATGATACCTGTACTGCTTACTCAAGCAGTAATTTTATTTCAAGATACATCATTGGTGTATGTAGTAAGTTTAAGAGATTTTATGACAGCAAGCTCTATAGTGGCACAAAGTCAATCAAGACTTGTTGAGATGTATTTGTTTGCAGCTTTAATTTATTTTTTAATATGTTTTACTTTTTCCTTTATGATTAAAAGAATTCAAAATAGAAAGGTTGTGCAATGATAGAATTAAAAAATGTAAGCAAATGGTATGGAACCTTTCAAGTTTTAAAAGATTGCAGTGTAACTATTCAGAAAAGTGATGTCATGGTTATTTGCGGACCCTCTGGTTCGGGTAAATCTACATTGATCAAGTGTGTGAATGGATTAGAAAAGTTTCAAGAAGGTGAAATTTTTGTAGATTCTATCAAGGTTAATGATCCAAAAACTAATTTAAATGATTTGAGAGCAAAAATCGGAATGGTATTTCAAAATTTTGAATTATACCCACACATGTCAGTTTTAAAAAATATCTCATTAGCTCAAGTTAAGGTTTTAAAAAGAAGTTTAGATGAAGCCGATGCCAAATCTATGTCTTTATTAGAAAGGGTAGGTTTGAAAGATCAAGCTACTAAATTTCCAGCACAATTGTCTGGCGGACAACAACAACGAGTTGCTATTGCAAGAGCATTGGCCATGGATCCAATTGCCATGCTATTTGATGAGCCTACTTCAGCACTAGATCCAGAAATGATCAATGAGGTTTTGGATGTTATGGTTGAATTGGCGCAAGATGGTATGACAATGGCTGTGGTGACTCATGAAATGGGTTTTGCAAAAAAAGTTGCAGATAAAATTTTATTTATGGATGAAGGGCGAGTAGAAGAAACAGCAGATAAAGAGACCTTTTTTGAAAATCCAAAATCAGATCGCACTAAACTATTTTTGTCTAAAATATTATCTCACTAGTGGTTATTAATAAAAACTGCTAAATCATCATTTGATGGCAAAAAAACAAAGTAAAATGGTTGGTATTATTGGTGGCATGGGCCCACATGCATCTAACCGTTTTATGGAAATTTTTTATAACTACAAAAACCAAGCTATTGAGAGCAATTATCCAAGGCTAATTCTAGATAGCAACACACAAATTCCTAGTAGAGTAAAAGCGATATTTACAAAAAGCAAAAGCCCAGCATCCGCAATGATAGATAGTGCAAAAAAACTCCAACAATTTGGTTGTGATGCAATTGCAATTCCCTGCAATACAGCTCACGCATGGCATGCCGATATTGAAAAAAAAATACAAATTCCTGTTTTTAATATTATTGATTGTGTCTATGATGAAATTAAAGCAAAGCTACCAAATAAATTAATTAATGTTTATATTTTTGGCACACAAGCAACACAAAAACTAAGGTTGTATGAGAGTAAACTTAATAAAAATAAAAATTTAAATATTCATATAGTAAATAAGAATATTCAATCCAAAATTGATAAGATAATTTTTCTTATAAAAAAAAATAATTTACAAAAGCAATATATTAGTAAATTTAAAAAAATAATATCTCTATTGAAATTAAAAAATAAAAATAATGTTGTAATTCTAGGTTGTACAGAGTTATCTTATTTCAAAGATATAAGTTTAAGCAATTGTACTTTAATTGATTCAAGTTTTGTTTTGGCAAAAAAAACTTATCATTTTTGTGAGAAAAAATAATTTTTTAAATGCCTGAGATTAATAATTTTTCATATATAGATGAAGGCAAAGGCTTCCCCCTGGTGTTAGTCCATGGTTTTTTAGGAAATGCGGAAATGTGGAGACCCCAAATTGATGAATTTAAAAAATATTTTAGAGTTATAGCCCCTGATTTACCAGGTTATGGAAAAAATAATAAATATAAATTAATTAATAGCATTGAAGGTTTTGCTTCTGAAATTTTTAATTTTTTACAAAATTTAAAAATTGAAAAATTTAACTTACTTGGTCATTCTATGGGTGGAATGATTGTGCAGCAAATGAGTGTTAATTTTTCAAGTCATATCAATAAATTAATTTGCTATAGCACTGGTTCTATTGGAGAAATGCCAAATAGATTTGAAACCATTGATGAATCTAGAAAAAAAATAAAAACAAATGGATTAGAAATTACTTCCTTAAATATTGCAAAAACTTGGTTTGTGAACGGTGAAAATGATCCTAATTTTTATCTTTGCAAAAATGCATCCTCCGAAACAACTTTGGACGCTGCTGACGCTTCCTTAGTGGCCATGAAATCATGGAATGGAAAAAATAACCTTTATAAAATCAATAACAAAACACTTATCATCTGGGGAGATTTAGATAAATCTTATGACAAAAACCAAATTGATATTTTGCATAGCAATATAAAAAACAGTGAATTAAAAATTGTAAATGGCTTCGCGCATAACGTGCATCTTGAAAATCCTAAAATTTTTAATAAATTATTGTTAGATTTTTTAATTTAAAATATATTTGACAAGTCAATAATTAAAGTGAATTATTGCAGTCTATTAATTAACTAAATAAAGGGGATTTATGAAAATTGTAAAAAGTTTAGTTGCAACACTTATTGTGAGTTTGTTTGCAACATCTGCTTTTTCAGCTGAAAAAGTAAAAATTGGTGATCCAGGTTGGCCTGGAGCAAAAGCTATAGCTCATTTATTGCAAGCGGTAGTAAAAGACAAGATTGGTGGTGAAGCTGATATTGTTCCTGGTAATAATGCTGCAATTTACGGTGCTATTGAAAGAGACAAGGGTGAGATTGAAGTTCATCCAGATATTTGGTTACCAAACCAAGAAGGATTTACAAAAAAACTTGTTAGTGGATCTGGCAATGGAAAATTAGTGATGAGCAAAAATCCTTATGAAGGAAATCAAGGATATTGTGTTTCTAAAAATTTTGCTAAAAAATACAAAATTACTTCAATTTTTGATCTTGGAAGACCAGAAGTTGTTAAAGCAATGGATAGTGATGGAAATGGAAAAGGTGAATTCTGGATTGGAGCACCTGGATGGGCATCAGCAAATGTAAATGAGATCAAAGTAAGAGATTACAAATTACTAGAAGCTGGTATTGAGCCTATTAGAGCTAATGAGCCTGTTAAAGATGCAAGAGTTAAAGACTCCATTGCAAAAGGCGAGGGTTATGCTTTCTATTGCTACAAGCCACATGCGATTTGGTCTACTTATGATATTGTAATGTTAACAGAGCCAAAACACGATCCAGCAAAATATAAAATGGTTCAACCCAATGCTGATCCAGATTGGCAAAAGAAATCTTATGTTGCGAGTAAAGATGCACTTAAGCAAATTCAAATTGGATGGTCTAAAAGTTTAGAAGCAAAGTCTCCTGCAATCGCAGGTTTCTTTAAGAAGTTTCAACTTACTGCTGATGACGTAGGTGCTTTAGCTTATGAAATTTCAACTAAAAAAAGAAATCCTACTGAAGTAGCAAGAGAATGGATGAAGAAAAATCCTAAAAAAGTTGACGCTTGGTTAGGATTATAATCCATAATCTTTAAAATATTTAAATTAACCTGGTAATATAATTACCAGGTTAATTTCATCTCAAATTATTGTACAAACACTCATGACTGAAGTTGCTATAAAAGTTGAAAATGTTTGGAAAATATTTGGAAATAATTCTCAAGAAGTAATTCACTCCATACAAAACAATAGTATTAGTAAAAAAGAAGCTTTGGAAAAGTACAATGCGGTCATTGGAGTTTCCGATGTGAGTTTTGAAGTTCTGCAAGGAGAAATTTTTTGCATAATGGGTCTTTCTGGTAGTGGAAAATCTACCTTAGTTAGACATTTTAATCGTTTATTAGAACCCACTTCAGGAAAAATATTAATCAATGGTATTGATATTATGGGTCTGGATGAGCTTACATTGAGAGAATATAGAAATAAAAAAATTGGCATGGTATTCCAAAATTTTGCATTAATGCCTCATAGGTCAGTCATAGATAATATTGCAATGCCATTAGAAATTAGAGGAATTAATAAAAATCAACGATATCAAGAAGTTGAAAAAATTTTAGAAATAGTTGAGCTTACGGGATGGGGCAATAAATATGCTCATGAATTATCTGGTGGGATGCAACAAAGAGTAGGTTTGGCCAGAGCTTTAGCTGCAGATCCAGAGTTATTGCTTATGGATGAGCCTTTTAGTGCTTTAGATCCACTAATTAGGAGGCAGTTACAAGAGGAATTCATTAATTTGTCTAAAAAAATGAAAAAAACAACCATATTTATTACTCATGATTTAGATGAAGCTGTAAGAGTAGGTCATAGAATTGCAATCATGCGTGATGGTCAAGTTATTCAGGTTGGAACACCAGAGGAAATTATTTTAAATCCTGTTGATGAGTACGTGAAAGAATTTGTTAAAGGGATATCAAGATTAAAAGTAGTAAAGGCACATAGTATTATGATGCCTATAGAGAATTATAAAAATCTCAATCAATCCATTCCGAAAAATTCATACAAAATTTTAGAGGATGATAATTTAAATAAAATTATAGAAGCAGCCATAAATCAAGATGAGGATATTACGGTATATGATGAAAGCAATAATCTGGTCGGCATTATTGATAAAAAAAATCTTTTAAAAAATGTGGTTGAAAAATAGATTATGAATTATGACTCTGAAATAACAAAATTTGTAAAAACAAATTCTTCTTATTATATAAGAGAATTTACTAGAATTGGTAACAGTTCGAAAAAAGTTTTTTCTTTTAATATTTTTGCTTCTCTTTTAGGACCCGTATGGTTTGGATCAAGAAATATCTGGAATTATGCATTAACTTTTTTAATTTTAGAAACTTTTTCTATAGTTCAAATTATGCGAGGTTTTTTTGGAAATGTAACTACTGAAATTTATTCTAAAATAGCTGGTATAGAAAGCACATTGGTGTTTCGTAATAAGCAATTATCAGCAGCATATGAAAAAGCTCCTGAAAAAGTAGCGGTTTTCAAGAGAGCAATAGAGTCTTTAGAAAAAGCAATAACAGATTATAAATTGGAGGCGAAGGCAATAGAGGAGAGTGCTATTTATATAGCAATTTTTGGAATTGTAGGATTATTTATAATAAAAATTATTCAAGGAATTGTTGCTAATCATATATTGGAAAAAAAATTTTCTAATTATTTGTCTGATAGTTCCATAAGTGCAGAAATTAAAAGCAAAAATATATTTTTTAGTATTTTGTTTACGATAACAATTATTATTTTTACTTCTATACATTATGCTTTTCCAGATACTTGGATTTTTTTAAATAACTTTCCAACTCACCCAGATATTAGACTAACTTCTATAAAGTGGATTGAAACAGGATTTAATTTTGCCACGTTAAAAGGAGATGCATTTTTTGATGGTGTTAGCCAGGCTATTAGATCAGTTTTAGATTTTCTTGAACTTTTATTTTTAGGAACGCCCTGGATTGTAATATTTTCGGTAATTGTTCTTTTGACAACATTATCAGCTGGTCCAAGAGCAGGAATAATTACTGGTTCTTTTTTGGCCTACATGGGGCTTTTGGGTTTTTGGAAACTTGCTATGATCACTATAGCACTTCTTAATACAGCTGCAGCATTAAGTATAATTATTGGAATACCGCTCGGTATTTATTGTTCACGTAGGCCAAAATTTTACTCTTTTATAAGACCTATTATGGACTTTATGCAAACAATGCCAGCGTTTGTCTTTATGATACCTGTCATTGCCTTCTTTGGGGTTGGTAAAGTTGCGGCTGTTTTAATAACAATGATTTTTGGTGGAACACCAGTTGTTCGTTTTACAGTGCTTGCTTTAAAAGGAGTTCCAGAAAATGTTAGAGAGGCTGCTATTTCTTATGGAGCCTCTAAGTGGTATTTATTAAGAAAAGTGGACCTACCACTAGCCGCTCCTACTATTATGGCAGGTGTTAATCAAACTGTGTTGCTTAGCTTAACTATGGTTGTTGTTGCTTCATTAGTTGGAGCAAAGGGTCTTGGTTTAGAAGTTCTTGAGGCACTCCAATATACAAATGTTGGACAAGGAATATTAGCAGGTATTGCAATATTATTTTGTGCTTTGATCTTGGATAAAATAGTTCAAGGAAAGAAAAATTAAATTATTATTTTTCTGTACCAGCAATAAGTCTCTTAATGTTTTCTCTATGTGTGTAAATTGAAAAAATAAAAAAGAAAAAATTTAAATAAGTAATATTAAGATCATAAAAAAAGTATGAACAAGGAATTATAATTAAAAATGCAATTAAAGCAGATATAGAGGATATTTTAAATAATTTAGCAATTATTAACCAACTCAAACCATAAATTACAAATAATACAGGATTTAAAATTAGTATATTTCCAATGTAAGTAGCCACACCCTTACCACCTTTAAATTTTAACCATACTGGAAACACATGACCCAAGTAAACGATAATTGCAGATAAATACGCATATTCAGAAAAGTATAATAAACTCAAGAAAACAGCCAAAGAACCTTTGCCCACATCAAAAATTAAAGTGAGAAGTGCTAATTTTTTACTTCCAGTTCTTAAGGCGTTTGTTGCTCCTATGTTGCCTGAACCAATTTTTCTGATGTCGCCGAAACCTAATAGATGAGAAAATAAAAGACCAAATGGAATACTGCCTAATAGGTATGAATAAATTACAACTATAAAAAAACTCATCAATTACTAAAAACTAATCTACCATTAATAAATGTTTTTTCTACTTTGCCCTGTAGTTTTCTATTTTCGATTGCTGTATTTTTAGATTTGGATTGGATATTTTCTTTTTTTAGTACCCAGGGTTTTTCTAAATCAAAAATTGTAATATCTGCTTCTCCACCAATTGACAATGTTCCATTTCTTATTCCTAAAATTTTAGCTGGGTTAGATGTGAGATTTTTTATTACCGTATTTAAATCACAAAGATTATTATGAACAAGTTCTAAGGCAAGGGGAAGAAGCGTCTCTATACCTGAAGCTCCTGTTGTTGCTTGCTGAAAAGTTAATCGTTTAGATTCTTCATCTTCAGGTTTGTGATCTGATACTATTACATCAATTATTCCTTCATTCACCGCATGAATTAGTGCCAGTCTATCTTCTTCACTGCGAAGGGGAGGTGATAATTTTAAAAAAGTTCTAAAGTCACCTATATCATTATCATTAAGAGACAGATTATTAATTGAAACACCGACAGAAAATTTCATTCCCTTTTCTTTTGCAGATTTAATTAAATCAATAGATTTTTTTGATGATATCAGGGCAATATGATATTTTGTTTTATATTGCTCTAATAATCTTAGGTCTCTTTCTATAATAATTTGTTCTGCTATATCGGGTATTCCTTTTAAACCAAGCTTAGTAGCTAGTAGGCCATCATTCACAACTCCATTTTCTGACAAAAAGTTATCTTGCGCAAATTGAATAATTAAAACATCTGTATTTTTTCCATAGTTAAAAATTTGATCCATCACTTTATTATTTTGAACACAACTAACACCATCAGTAAAACCCCATGCCCCTCGTAATTTTAAAAGACCGAATTCAGTCATATCATTACCTTCGGCATTTTTAGTTAGTGTAGCCAAAGGAAATACTTTAATGATTGATTTATCTCTTGATCTTCTTTTCACGAAATCAAGTGTTGATACATTATCAATAACTGGAACTGTATTTGGCATGGTAGCAACTGCAGTAACACCTCCAGATATTGCTGCTTGACTTAAGGTTCTAAAATTTTCTTTATATTCAAATCCAGGCTCCCCAACAAAGACGCGCATATCAATAATACCAGGTATGGTAATTTTGTTCTTACAATCATAAATTTCTGCGTCGGAGATATTTTCTTTTGTAACTGTTGTTCCTAACGCTTCAATTCTTCCTTTTTCATTAATTAAAATTCCTCCAATTTCATCAATATTATTTGCTGGGTCTATAATTCTTGTATTGAGGATACACTGTTTTTTCATTTATTATTTTCCATTAAAATTTTTAGCACTGCCATTCTCACTGCAACACCCATCTCAACTTGTTGTACAATAATACTGCGATTAATGTCGTCAGCTAAATTAGTATCAATTTCTATTCCACGGTTCATTGGGCCTGGATGCATAATTAATGCATCTGGTTTAGCATTTTTTATTTTTTTATAATCAAGTGCAAAAAATTCATAATATTCTCTTGTGGATGGTACGTAAGATCCATCCATTCGTTCTGTTTGCATTCTTAGCATCATAATAATATCAGAACCTTCCAGGCCTTTTTCCATATTAGTAAATGCTTTCACTCCAAAAGCCTCTATGTGTTTTGGCATAAGAGTAGAAGGTCCAATTACCCTCACTTCTGCACCAAGCATATTTAATAAGTAAATATTAGATCTTGCTACTCTTGAATGCATAATATCTCCACAGATAGCCACTCTTAACCCTTCAATCTTTCCTTTTTTCATTTTTATTGTCATTGCATCTAACAATGCTTGGGTAGGATGCTCTCTTCTTCCATCTCCAGCATTAATGACAGAGCAGTTAACTTTTTGTGATAATAAATTAGCAGCACCAGAATCCTGATGTCTTATTACTAAAATATCTGGATGCATTGCATTTAAAGTCATTGCAGTATCTATAAGTGTTTCACCCTTTTTGATGGATGAATTCACAACGTTCATATTCATTACATCTGCACCAAGTCTTTTACCTGCAAGCTCAAAAGAACTTAAAGTTCTAGTTGAGTTTTCAAAAAATAAATTGATTTGTGTTTTTCCATTAAGAATTTTTAATTTTTTATTTTCCTGACGATTAAGCTCTACAAATGCCAATGACTCATCCAGAATAAGATTTACCTCTGGAATAGATAAATATTGAATACCTAAAAGATGTTTGTGATTAAATTTAATAGCTTGATTTTGGTTTGATGCCATTAAAACCAGGTCTATAGGCTGATTTTGATATCAAAGCAAGTTATTTGTTTAAATAGTCAATAAAACCTTGCAAAATAAAAGCTGCTGAATTTTCATCCAATCTCTCTTTTTTAGATGAGCTATTAATGTTTAATTTCTCCATGCTTTTAAATGCACCTTCGCTAGATAATCTTTCATCCCACAAAGTGACAGGTAAAGAAATAAATTTTAATATATTTTTAACAAAGTCCTTCGTTGATTGAGACCTTCGACCTTCAGAACCATCCATGTTTATTGGGTGACCAACAACTATACCTTTAATTTCATTTTCTAAAATTATTTTATTTAATTTTTCAATGACATTTTTAAGCTTGTCCACTTTGATAGTTTCATAAGGTGTAGCTATAATGTGCGAGCTATCACAAATGGCCACTCCAATATTTTTTTTACCAGGATCAATTCCTATCAAACGCGAGCTTTTACCAACTTCTTGGGCAAATTCAGAATTCTCTAAAAGGTTGTAAGTTTTCATTAAAGTGTTAATTTACCGTAATTTTTCACTAAGTCTAATGTCAATTAATAAAGAAACAGTAAAGAAAATTTCAAAGTTATCAAGAATTGCTTCAAATGAACAATTTGAAGACTCTATGATTAAAGATCTTAATTCTATTTTGACATTTGTTGAACAGTTAAATGAATTAAACATTAAAAATATTGAACCTTTATCCTCTGTCGTAGAGCAAAAATTATTTCAGCGAGAAGATGTTGTTAAAATAATGAATGAAAAGGAAGATGTATTAAAAAACTCACCACATAAAAATGAGAATTATTTTGTAGTTCCAAAAGTGATCGAATAATTGAATGACTACAATTGCAAAATATACTTTAGTTGAACTAGTTAACAAAATTAAGTCCAAAGAAATTTCAGCTGTTGACGCTACAAATGCCTATGTTGAAAGAATTCAAAAATCAAAAAAATTAAATGCATTTGTGACTGAAACTTTAGAAAGTGCTTTAGAGCAAGCAAAAAAGGCTGATGAAATTAATCAAAAAGATGGAGCTTTATCTTGTGCGCCGATTGCGGTTAAGGATTTATTTTGTACTAAAAATGTTCAAACTACTGCATCAAGTAAAATTTTAAAAAATTTTATTCCTACTTATGAGTCTACCGTCACTTCTAAACTTTGGGACCAGGGTGCGTTTCTTTTAGGAAAATTAAATTGTGATGAATTTGCCATGGGATCTTCCAACGAAACAAGCGCTTATGGTAATGTTATTAATCCCTACAAAAATAATAATGACGATTTAGTTCCCGGAGGTTCATCTGGAGGTTGCTCTTCAGCTGTAGCTGCTGATTTAACATCTGCTACCGTTGGAACAGACACAGGTGGATCTATTAGACAACCAGCTGCTTTTACTGGGATAGTTGGATTAAAGCCTACTTATGGCAGGTGTTCAAGGTGGGGAATTGTTGCTTTTGCATCCTCATTAGATCAGGCAGGACCCATGACTAAAGATGTTGCTGATAGTGCATTAATGCTTGATGTAATTTCAGGTCATGATGAAAAAGACTCAACTTCAGCAAATGTTAAGAAAGGAGAATTCTTAAAAAATTTAAATAAAGATATTAAAGGCTTAAAGGTAGGAATTCCAAAGGAATACATCGTAGACAATATGCCAAAAGCAATACAATCTTTATGGGATAAGGGAATAGAGTTAATGAAAGACTCTGGCGCTATTATTAAAAATATTTCATTACCACACACAAAGTACGCTCTGCCGACGTATTACATAGTTGCTCCAGCTGAAGCCTCTTCTAATTTAGCTCGTTATGACGGTGTAAAATATGGTTTTAGAGCTCCAGGAAAAGATTTAATAGAAATGTATGAAAATACTAGAGCTCAGGGGTTTGGCAATGAGGTTAAACGAAGAATTATGATTGGAACTTATGTTTTGTCTTCCGGTTACTATGATGCTTATTATTTAAAAGCTCAACAAGTTAGAAGATTAATTAAAAATGATTTTGATAGTGTTTTTAATGAAGTGGATACAATTTTAACACCTACTGCACCATCTTCTGCTTTTAAAATTGGAGACAAAACTGAAGATCCAATTTCTATGTATCTGAACGATGTTTTTACCGTCCCTGTAAATTTAGCAGGATTGCCTGCAATTTCTTTACCAGGAGGATTAGATGAAACTGGTTTGCCTTTAGGATTGCAGTTAATTGGAAAATCTTTTGATGAACAAACTGTTTTAAATGCTGCGTATGCATTGGAGGAAAAAATTGGATTTCAATCACAAGTAAAAGATTGGTGGATGTAAATGACTGAAAAAGAATTTGATTATTATTTAGAGGGACAAACTGGAAAATGGGAGGTTATCATCGGCTTAGAAGTGCATGCACAAGTTACATCCAATGCTAAATTATTCTCATCCTCATCAACTAAATTTGGTTCTGATCCTAACTCACAAGTTAGTTTAGTTGATGCTGCAATGCCAGGTATGCTTCCTGTGATCAATAAGTATTGCGTAGAGCAAGCAATCAAAACAGGACTTGGACTAAAAGCAAAGATTAATAATTTTTCAAAATTTGATAGAAAAAATTATTTTTATGCAGATTTGCCTCAAGGATATCAAATATCTCAATTTAAGTTCCCTATAGTTGGAGAAGGAAAAGTTATTTTAGATATGCCTTATGGTACTAAAGAAGTTGGTATTGAAAGATTACACTTAGAGCAAGATGCCGGAAAAAGTTTACATGATCAAGATCCCCAAAATTCTTTTGTCGATTTAAATAGATCTGGAGTAGCTTTAATGGAAATTGTTGGTAAGCCTGACCTGAGATCTCCTGAAGAAGTCGGTCAGTACGTAAAAAAATTACGCTCTATTATGCGTTATTTGAATACTTGTGATGGTAACATGGATGAAGGTTCTTTGAGAGCTGATGTCAACGTATCTGTTAGAAAAGTAGGGTCTACTGAACTTGGTACAAGATGCGAAATTAAAAATGTTAACTCAATAAAATTTATGCAGCAAGCCATTGAATATGAAGCAAAACGTCAAATTGAGATAATTGAACAGGGTGGCGCTATTAATCAAGAAACAAGATTGTTTGATACAAAAAAAATGGAAACTAGATCGATGAGAAGCAAAGAGGATGCGCATGATTATCGATATTTTCCCGATCCTGATTTATTACCATTAGAATTAGATCAAGATTATGTAGATACTATCAAGAAATCATTACCCGAGCTTCCAGATGAAAAGAAATCAAGATTAATGAATGATTTTGGCCTTTCCAGTTATGACGCAAGTATAATTATATCAGATCAAGAAATCTCAACCTATTATGAAGAGGTTGCTAAAAACTCTGATTATAAACTCGCTGCAAATTGGATGATCGTTGAGCTCTTTGGTATCTTAAATAAAGAAAATAAAGAAATTAAAGATTCACCAGTATCAGCAAAAAATTTATCAAAATTAATTAATCTTATTAAAGATAATACAATATCAGGAAAAATTGCAAAAACAGTTTTTGAAGATATGATAAAAGGTGACCAAGATCCTGAGGTAATAATAAATAAAAAAGGTCTAAAGCAACAATCGGATCCTAAAGAATTAGAAAAAATAATAGATAAAATTGTACAATCTAATTTAGATAAGGTTGAACAATATAAGTCAGGAAAAGATAAATTGTTTGGTTTTTTTGTTGGTCAAGCAATGAAAGAAACACAAGGTAAAGGAAATCCAAAATTAATAAACGATATTTTAAAAGAAAAATTAAAATAAATTGTGTTAAAAAATATCAGTTTTACACCAGAACTAGAAAAATATTTAAATCAAAACTCTATTGAAAATTTAGTTTTACAAGAACTAAGAGATTTTTCCTTTAAAGAATTGGGCGATGTTGCAAATATGCAAGTAAGTCCTGAGCAGGCATCTTTTCTGCATATGCTTATAAAAATTGGAAATTACAGTCAAATTTTAGAAGTGGGAACATTTATGGGGTATAGCACTTTAGCGATGGCCCTCGCATTAAATGATAATGGAAAAATTATTACAGTAGATCATGATCTCAAAACTACAAAGCATGCTACAAAATTTTGGAAACAAGCAAATGTCTTGGATAAAATTACTTTAATAAATGAAGATGGTTCAAAATCTTTACAACAATTTAAAGAAGAAAAATTTATATTTGATTTTATTTTTATAGATGCGGATAAATCAGGATATAAAAATTACTTAGAATTATGTCTTAATTTAATATCTGATAATGGATTGATTGTGTTTGACAATGTTTTGTGGAAAGGAAAAGTTACTGATCCATCTATTAATGACAAGAAAACCAACACTATTAGGGAGTTTAATGATTTTATTAAAAATGATAATAGAGTGGATACAACAATGATTTCCATAGGCGATGGAATGACATTATGCCAGAAGAAGAAAATTTTGAGATAATTAGCTTTTATAAATTTGCTCATTTAAATAATCTTGAAAAGTTTCAATTAACTATAAAAAAATATTTGATTGATAACCATTTAAAAGGAACAATTATTATATCGCCCGAAGGTGTTAACGGTACAATTTCAGGCAAATTTGGTTTTATAAATGAATTTAATAATTTTATTTATAACATTTTTTCTTTTGATAATTTTGATGTTAGTAACGTGTCCAAAACTAATTCAATTCCTTTTGAAAGACCTAAGGTTAAAATTAAAAAGGAAGTTGTTCCAATAGAAAAAAAAGTAATAAGTAGAGAAGGTAAGCACATATTGCCTAAAGATTGGAATGATTTTATTCAAAAAGACGATGTTACAGTCATTGACATCAGAAAATCTTTTGAAAACAAAATTGGAAGTTTTCAAGGTGCAATTAATCCAAATGTAAATAGTTTTAGAGAATTTAAAGGTTATTTTGATGAGCTTGTTAAAAAAAATAATAAAAAATTAGCTATTTTTTGCACAGGTGGAATTCGTTGCGAGAAAGCTTCTGAATATTTGAAAGAAAAAGGTGTTGAGGAAGTCTATCAATTGCAGGGGGGTATTTTAAATTATATCAATACTATTCCTGAGGAAGAAAGTTTATGGATGGGTGAATGTTACGTTTTTGATAAAAGAGTTGCCGTCAAACATAATTCCAACCCAGGAAGCTACACTATGTGTTATGGCTGTCGTATGCCAATCAATGATAAAGACAAACAATCAGAAAAATTTATTGAAGGTATTGCTTGCCCTTACTGTTATGATAAATCTAGCGATGAGCAAAAAAAAAGATTTGCTATGAGACAATTTAATAAAACAAAAAATAAGGAACACTGTAAAAATGATAAATAATATACCTGATGTTAACTTTGTAGTCAGAGTTGATGGAAAATTTGAAACTAAAAAAAGCGATTTTTATTTTGCAAATAAAAAAATTGTCTTATTCGCTTTGCCAGGTGCATTTACACCGACCTGCACAAGTTACCATTTACCAAGTTACGAGGATAAATATGATGAATTTAAAAAAATTGGTATTGATGAAATTTATTGTTTATCTATGAATGATCCTTTTGTGATTGAGTTTTGGAAAAAGGATCAAAAAATTTCAAAAGTTAAGTTTATTCCAGATGGAAATGGAGATTTTACAAAAGCTATGAATATGATTTCAGATCGTTCCGCTTCAGGTATGGGTCCAAGATCTTTTCGCTATTCCATGTACATTGATAACAAAAAAATTGTTAAAATTTTTAAGGATGAAGATGGAAAGTTTGATGTGAGTGATTCAGGAACTATGTTGAATTTCTTACAATCGATGAATGGCTAAAAAATCAAACAGACCAATTACCAAGTCTGCTAATCCAGAACCAAAAGACAAATCAAGTAATGATTGGATTATTTGGGCTGCTTGGGCTGATCGTATTACTTTTGAGGATATAAAAAAAAATTCTAATAAAACAGAGTCTGAAGTCATTAAGATAATGAGATCTACCCTCAAGCCAGGCTCCTTTAAACTCTGGAGACAAAGAGTTCGTGAGAAATCGATAAAAAATCGTAAGAAATTTGAATATTCAAGAAAAATATTAAAAGATAAAAGTTATAAAAAAGAATTTTAAAATATTTTTTAATTAAGCGTTTTTTTGCAACAATTTGAAATATAAGATATATCAATTTGAAATTAAATTGGTCAGGTGGGTGAGAGGCTGAAACCAGTCGTTTGCTAAATGACCTTACGAGTAACATCGTAACGAGGGTTCGAATCCCTCCCTGACCGCCATAATTATGTTAAAAAAAACCTTTTCATTGGGAGAAGTTCTCTCTTCTTCTTTTCAGTTTGTCTTTTCCAATTTTAGCAAAAGATTGAAAGATGGTTTTGTAATTGTATTCATTGTTACAGTTGCGTTTAATTTATTAAATTTTTTAATTAGCAAATCTATTGCAACAAATTTTACTATCGTTTTATTTATTTTGTTCTCAATGTTTTTAACAAGTTCTATTGGAATTTCTGTACATAGAGAAATTTTAGTTAAAATTAAACAACCTTATTTATCTGAACTGTTAACAGCAAATTGTTTTAAATACTTTTTAACTATATTAACTTTGACGATAATTGCAGTTTCTCCCCTGATTATACATTATCTATTTAAGAGCAGTGGGAATTTAAAAATATTAAATTTAGATATATCTTATCTATTCTTTCTTTGGATATTTTCAGTCATTATCTCACTGAAATTTATTTTTAATTTACCAAAAATTGCATTAAATAAAAAAACTCAATTTTCAATTACATCTATGAATGAATGTGGAAATAAATTATTTGTTCTTTTTATTGTTATTACTCTAATTTTTTTCATACCTTCCTTTATTATTTTATCAGTGCAAATCACATTGTTAACAAACAATCAGGAGATCTATGCAATCGCGAAACCTTTATTTGATCTACTATCTTTTTATATATCTTATATTAATTATTTGGTTTTATTTGCAGCAATTTCTTTTGCTTATCAAAAAAATTAATTTAATTGTACAGAAGTCGTTGAATACTATTTTTTACAGGTTTTTGATTTAAAACATATTTATAGACATTGATATTTTCAATAACTCGCTGAACGTAATTTCTTGTTTCTAGAAAAGGAATATGTTCAATAAAATCCAATGTATCAATCTCCTTTTTTCTAGGATCGCCAAATCTTTTTAGCCACCTGCTTACTCGATGAGGTCCAGCATTATATGCAGCTAACGCTAAGTAAATATTATTATCAAAATTTTTATACAGTTCAGAAATATAGTAGGTCCCTAGTTGTAAATTATAAAATTCATTTTCTGTTAATTTATCTTTGCTATATGAAATATTTAATTGCTTACTTAGCAGCTTGCCTGTTGCCGGCATGATTTGCATTAATCCTTTTGCCCCTACATGACTATTTGCTGATCTATCAAATTCACTTTCCTGTCTAATAAGTGCCAAAATATATTCTTGATCTAAAGTAATATTGCCTTTTACTTCATGAGGAGTTTCAATTATGGGGTAGTTTAAATCTAATAAATTTATACCTTCATATGAGGCTTGTTTTGCTATTTGAATTGAATAATCTAATCGTTCAACTTTTTGGGATAGTGTTCCTGCAAAAATTCTATTTTCTAGTTTAGTATCCTCGCCGCCAATGTGTTTAATGAAGTCTTTTGATCTTTTGGTTTCATCCAGTTCATTAAGCAAAATAATTACTTTGGCTAGATCTGTTTTTAAAAACTTATTATATTTATCTTTATCTAGTTTGTAGTCATTTCGTATTGAAATTTTTTCTTTTCCAATTTTGTTTAGAGCCAATTGTCCATAAAAAGTAGTGGTATGAATTGCTGCAATTTCATACCATTTGAAGGCTTCATCTTTTTTTCCTAATTTTTCATAGCTTTTACCCAGCCAAAAAGCTCCTCTTGATCTGCTAATTGGATATCCAACAGAATCGTACATAGTTTTAAAATGAGCTATAGCTTCATCTGCTTTGTTTAAAAAACTTAAAGCAAGCCACCCAGCATGCCATTCTGCATCAGCCAGTTCTGCTTTTTCCGTTATTCCATGGTTTGTTAGTAACCGGTATGCTTCTTCATATTTTTTTTGATCAATTTTTTTTCTAGCAATTATTAGTTTTTCTTTAAACCATAATTCGGGTTTAACTAATTTTTCAGGTTCATTAGTGTAGATATTAATTATTTCTAATGCAGAATCGTATCTTCCTCTTTTTCTTCTCCATTTCATCCTGTCGTATTGCAATCCCACATTTGAAATCATATTTTTTGGCACTTTGTTAATTGCACTGTCTACTCCATATGATCTAGTCATTAATGAAAATCGTGCAAAATAAAGTTCCTTATAATTTTTTGGTAGATAGGGGATGGTTTTTTTTAATTCCCAATATTCATTTTCCCAAGCCATGTATTCTGCTCTTTTTATGAAGTCTTCTGAAGTTAAAATATATTTATATTTTTTGCTGACATAGCTAAAATCATCTTTTGACAAAAAAGCTTTAACAAAACCCTCTTTTATCAATTGTTTTGCCATTGTTTCTTTGCCGGCTATGAGTAATGCTTCTCCATATTTCATTTCTCCATATCCACTGAAAGGTTGCTTTGATTTAAAAAAATTAATTACGTGAGCTGGGGCAACTTCTTTGAAGTCAATTTTATGCTCAGCTAAATAACGAAGGCGATCAATTCTTGGCCAATTATTATTTTTATCTATGAATGCAACATAGTCATAGAATGAAGCGTTGTTATTAGATTCAATTAAGTAATTCCAATCTACTAATTTTGTTATAATTGGGTCAGATGCTTTTTGTGCTTCATTAAAAGCTAATTTCCAATTATTTCTTTTTATATAATTAAAAATTTTTTGAGCGATTTTAAAATCTTTTTCATTAATTATTTTTGACGAGGTTTTTTTTATGCCTAAGTCGATAGGTTTTTCAGGAGGTAAAATTCCTTCAATATTTGAAATTTCTATTTTAGTATTAATTTCTTTTTGATTGTTGTTAGTTTCTTTTTTTATAATTTCTTTTTTTTCAATTATTTTTTCTGGTTTTTTATTTTCAATTTTTTTTTCAATTATAATTTCACTTGGCGACGCAATTTTTTTTGGATCTATATTTTTATCAATATTACTCGTATTAATTAAATTTTTTGGTTTTTCTTTTGGTTCAATTAAGCCTGAATAAGCTGTATTTACAAAACAAAACGTTAATAACAACGTTATTAATAAATTTTTGAGGATTTTCATAATCTACTTAATTAATTTTTGTTTTGTGTTATAGATTTCTCTAAATATACAAGATTTTATTATGTTTAAAGGTTCAATTACAGCTTTAGTTACTCCATTTAAAAATAATAAATTAGATGAAGATAGCTACGAAAAATTTATCGAATTTCAAATTTCTAATGGAACTAATGGAATTGTTCCAGGAGGTACGACAGGAGAATCGCCAACTTTAGAGTATTTTGAACATAAAAAAATAATTGAAATTGCAGTTAAAGTTTCAAATGGAAGAATTCCTGTTATTGCTGGCACAGGTTCAAATTCTACTAAAGAGGCAATTGAGCTAACCAAATTTGCTGAAAACGCAAAAGCTGATGCAGCTTTGATAGTTACTCCATACTACAATAAGCCAACTCAGGAGGGTTTGTACCAGCATTATAAAGCAATCAATGACAACTGCGGAATACCAATTATTATTTATAATATTCCTGGAAGATCTGTTGTTGATATGAGCGTAGATACAATGGCAAGATTATTTGAGCTTAAAAACATTGTAGGGGTAAAAGATGCAACAGGAGACCTGGACCGCGCAACTGCACAAAAAAATAAAATGGGTGATGAATTTATTATGTTAACAGGTAACGATGAAAATGCATACGAATTTAACAAAAGAGGAGGGGTAGGCTGTATTTCTGTTTCGTCTAATGTTGCTCCAAAAATGTGTTCTGAATTTCAAAAATTTTCCAATAATGGAAATGATATTGAAGCAAAAAAATTATTCGATCAATTATTAGAATTGCATCATGTCATGTTTGTTGAGAGTAATCCTGTCCCAGCAAAATATTCACTAAGTTTATTAAAACTTATGGAAGAAGATGTGCGCTTACCATTAGTTACTGCGACAGAAGATTCTAAAAATAAAATAAGAAATATTTTAAAAAAAACCTCAATCATTTAAATGGCACCAAAAAATAAACCTGTAGACAACATTGTTTGTCATAACAGAAAAGCATCTTTTAATTATTTTTTTGAAGATTTGTATGAAGCTGGAATAGAATTAGTTGGTTCTGAAGTGAAATCTTTAAGATTGGGAAAAGGTAATATTTCTGAATCGTATGCTATTGATCAAGAAGGCGAAATATTTTTGTTTAATTCTTACATACCCTCGTATTTGCAATCTAGCTATAATAATCATGACCCAAGAAGATTAAGAAAACTTTTATTAAAAAAAAAAGAAATTAATAAATTAATAGGAAAGTTAAATAGAGATGGATACAGTCTTGTTCCCACTAGATTATATTTTAATAAAAAAGGTATAGCCAAACTTCAAATTGCCCTTGGTAAAGGTAAAAAAAATTTCGATAAAAGAAATGTTAAGAAAAAAAGAGACTGGGAAAGAGAAAAATCACGCGTGCTAAGAAAAACTAGTTAATGATATATTCAGTTTATCTTTCTTTTGGCTCAAATCTTAGTTCTAAATTTGGATCTCCAGTTGATAATATAAAACAGGCATATTTAGAGTTATTAAAATATGGATTTAAAATTAAAAAAAAATCTTCATTTTATAAAAGTGTTGCTTATCCAAATGCCAATGACCCGGAATTTATTAATAGCGTTGTAAGCATTACATGTCATCTTGAAGTAGAGCAATTATTAAAAATTATATTAAAAATTGAAAAAAAATTTGGAAGAATAAGAAATAAAAAAAACGAACCTAGAATATTAGATATTGATATTATTGATTTTAATTCAAAAAAACTATCTATCAAAAATGGTAATTTAAATTTAAAAATACCTCATGAGCATTTAGAAAGAAGGCTTTTTGTTCTTCATCCTTTAAGAGAAATAAACCCTAATTGGCAATCACCCACAAATAGTAAAAAAATTAGCTTAATTATTGCTAAGAATAAAATTAATAAAGACAATAAGATTACTAAGCTTTAGTTTTTTGATATAGTTTAACTAATGTTAAATGAGCAACAATTAATTAATAAGATCAAAGTATATAATAATTTTATTGATGTAGATAAATTAAAAAAAGCATATGAATTTGCTGAAAGTGCGCATGCAACTCAAAAAAGACATTCTGGAGATCCTTACATCAGCCATCCTATCGCAGTAGCAAACATTCTTGCAGAATTACGTCTTGATGGTCCAACAATAACAACAGCACTCCTTCATGATACAATTGAAGATACAAATATTACTTATCAAGATGTTGAAACTAAATTCGGCAAAGAAATTGCAGATTTAGTTGATGGTGTAACGAAATTATCAAAACTAGAAAATCAGGGTAAAGAAATAACTCTTGGAGAGAATTTTAGAAAATTAATATTAGCAACGGCAAAAGATATAAGAGTTTTATTAGTAAAACTTGCTGATCGATTACATAATATGAGAACAATTAGCTCTATTTCTTCTGATGAAAAAAGGATCAGAATTGCAAAAGAAACTATGGAAATTTATTCACCTTTAGCTGAAAGACTTGGAATGCATAGTATTAGAGATGAATTGGAAGATTTAGCTTTTAATGTTTTGAATACAGAAGCTAGATCAATGATTGTTGATAGAATAGAAAAAATTGCACCAAACACACAAATTTTATTTGAAGAGATCTCAAATGATATTTTAAGTTTATTAAGTGCAAATAAAGTCTTTGGAAAAATCACAGGCAGGGAAAAAACGCCTTTTTCTATTTGGAGAAAAATACAGTCTAAAAGAGTTTCTTTAGAGCAAATAACAGATCTGATTGGCTTTCGAATAATTTTAGATAGCGTCGATGATTGTTATAAAGTGTTAGGAATTTTTCATCAAAAATGGAAAATGATACCAGGTAGATTTAAAGATTATATATCAACGCCAAAATCAAATAATTATAGATCCTTGCATACAACTGTGATTGGACCAAAAAATCAAAGAATGGAAATACAAATTCGTACATCTAAGATGCAAGATTTTGCTGAAAGAGGTATTGCTTCTCATTGGATATATAAAGATAATGAAAAGTTCGATCAATCTACTTTGCGGAGCTATAATGGTTTACAAGATTTAGTTGAACTACTTGAAAGTGGAGAAAATCCAGAACATTATCTTGAGTATACTAAGTTACAATTATTCCAGGACCAAGTTTTTTGCTTTACACCAAAAGGCGCTGTTGTAAGACTTCCTAGCAACGCTACCCCTATAGATTTTGCTTATGCCGTTCATTCTGATGTGGGTGATACTTGTATTGGTGTAAAAATTAATGGAAAAGAATCTCCTTTACAGACTACGTTAACAAATGGAGATCAAGTAGAAATAGTTACATCCAATAAAAAATCTCCATCCATGCACTGGCTTTCTTTCGCAAAAACTGGAAAAGCTAGAGCTGCTATTAGAAAGTATTGGCACGATAAAATGCCAGTTAACAAAGAAAGCAAAATTCACAAAAGTAGCATCTGGGTTTTGTTGAGTCATAAAGCCGGCACATTAGGAGAAATTTGCTCGTTAATAGGAAAAAATAAATGCAACATATTTAACGTTGAATTGGTTGATAAAAAAGAAGATTTCTTGAGCTTTATATTTGATATCGAAATAAAAAATTTAAAAGATTTTACTAACTTAATTTCTGAACTAAAGTTAAGATCTTTAAATTTTAAAATAATAAGAAATAGAAAGAAAAGTTAATGCTATCAGAAGAAGAAGTAAAAAACTTATTAGTAGAAACAGAAGCTTTGCTTGAAGGACATTTTATTTTATCTTCTGGGTTGAGAAGTGACAAATATGTTCAATGTGCAAAATTACTTATGCACCCTGATAAATCTGAAAAAATTTGCAATTCTCTTTCTAAAAAAATTAAAAAAGAAAATCTTGATTTTGATATTGTTGTATCACCAGCTATTGGTGGAATAGTAGCGGGCTATGAAGTGGCACGAAGCCTTAAAGTACCATGCATATTTACAGAGAGGGTTAATGGCATATTTACTTTACGAAGGGGATTTGACGTTAGAAAATTTAAGAGGGCATTGATTGTTGAAGATGTTATAACAACAGGTAAATCAAGCATTGAATGTGCAGATGCAATTAAAAAATTAGGATGTGAGATATCAGGTTTTGCATGCATTATTGATAGATCAAGTGGAAAATCATTAATTAAGCACAAAATTATATCTGAAATTAGTTTTGATATTCCTACATATGAACCAAATCAAATTCCTGATTATTTAAAGAAAATTAATCCAATCAAGCCAGGCAGTCGAGATATTTAATCTAAATGAAACGAAAGCTTGGAGTAAATATTGATCATATTGCAACAATAAGAAATGCTAGGGGAGAAGGTTACCCAGATGTTCTTCAAGGAGCGATAATGGCAATTAAATCTGGAGCAGATGCAATTACTATTCATCTAAGAGAGGATCGGCGTCATATTAAAGAAAATGATGTTATTTTATTAAAAAAAAAACTTAAACGACCAATTAATTTAGAAATGGCGATGACAAGCAAAATGATACGTTTTGCTAAAAAAATAAAACCTCAATACGTTTGTATTGTCCCTGAAAAAAGAGAAGAGCTAACAACTGAGGGTGGTTTAAATTTAAAGCATAATCAAATATTTTTAAAAAAAGGTATCAATCAATTAAAAAAACTTGGTATCAAAATTTCATTGTTTATCAATCCTGCTATTGAAGATGTAAAAATTGCAAAAAAATTAAATGCAGATAATATCGAATTACATACTGGAACTTTTTGTAATCAACTAAAACTAAAAAATAAAAAAAAAATTAATAGTGAATTTTTAAAATTAAAAAAATCAGCAATCTATGCTTCAAAATTGAGTTTAGGTGTGCATTGTGGTCATGGGCTAAATTATCAATCAACTAAACTTATAAAAAAAATTAAACAAATATCCGAATATAATATTGGTCATTTTATTATATCTGAATCTATTTTTTTTGGTTTAGATAAAGTTATAAAAAAATTTATACGTATTTTAAAATAAATGAAAATTTTTGGGATAGGTACAGATATAGTAAATATAAAAAGAATAGAAAAAATATTAATTAAACAAAAAAAAATTTTTATTAATAAAATCTTTACAAAAAAAGAATTGAATCAACTAAATCTACAATCTAAAAGCCTAGCATCCTCAATTGCTAAAAAATTTGCAGCCAAAGAAGCCTTTGCTAAAGCATTTGGCACAGGTTTTGGTAAAGATTTGTCTTTTAAGGATATAGAAATATTTAATAAAAAATCCGGTCAACCATACATTCAAACGAATAAAAAAAAATTTTCTAAATTTAAATACAAATTAAGTTTGTCGGACGATTACCCTTGGGCTATAGCGTTTGCTATTATAATAAAATGATAAAAACAATTATTGAAAATATTAAGACAATTATAGTTGCACTTGTTCTTGCTATTATAATTCGCTCACTGTTATTGCAGCCATTTTACATACCATCTTCTTCTATGGAAAGTACTTTATTAGTAGGAGATAGATTATTTGTTACAAAGTATTCATATGGCTACAGTAAGCACTCCTTTCCTTTTAGTCCCAATGTTTTTAATGGAAGATTTTTATTTTCTAAGCCATCTAGAGGTGATGTGGTAGTTTTTAAAACACCTTCTGATAATAGAACAGATTATATAAAAAGATTAATAGGTATACCTGGAGATGAAGTACAATTTATAAAAGGTGATTTGTATTTAAATAAAAAAAAAATAAATAAACAATTTGTAAAAAAAAGCGTTATAAATTGTGGAAATTATAAGTTTGAAGTTAATCTTTATAATGAAGAAATAGATAGTAATGCAATTTATCAAATTGCTTATTCAACTCAAAATTCAATGTCGGATACAGAGAAATTTGTCGTACCAAAAGACCATTATTTTTTTTTAGGTGATAACAGGGATTGTTCAAAAGATAGTCGATTTTTATCTAGTGTTGGTTATGTGTCACAAGAAAATTTGGTTGGCAAAGCTCGTTTTTTATTTTTTTCTAATGAAGCAGAAATTGGAAATTTTTTTACTTTTTGGAAGTGGCATAAATCAATACGTTTTGAGAGAATTTTAAGAAAAATTAATTAATGGAAGAGAATGTTGTAAAAAAAATTGAAAAAATTTTAGAGGTAAAATTTTCAAATAAAGATTTTTTACAAAAAGCATTTATTCATAAAAGTATATCCAAACTTTCGAATGCGAATAATGAAAGACTGGAGTTTGTTGGGGATAGAGTTTTGGGATTAACCTTGTCTAACGAACTTTTAAAGCTTTACCCCAATGACACTGAGGGTGATTTAGACAAAAAACTTGCATCACTAGTTAACAAACAGGCATGTGCTGAAGTTATTGAAGATTATAAGTTGGGTAAATTTTTAGTTCTTAGTAGCTCTCAAAAAAAAAATAAAGTTGGTCATAAGAAAATTTATGGCGATCTATGCGAAAGTTTAATTGGTGCTGTATTCATTGATCAAGGTTATGAAGTTGCAAATAAATTTGTTTTGAGACTTTGGAAAAAAAAGTTAAAAAAATCTGAAAATATTAACATTGATGCAAAAACTAAATTACAAGAATACTCATTAAAAAAATATAAAACTTTACCAATTTATAAAAATTTATCTAACGATGGACCTTCTCACAAGCCAATTTTTAAAGTTTCAGTTAAAATAACTGATAGCAAAGTTTTTATTGGTGAGGGTTTATCTAAAAAAAAAGCAGAACAATCAGCTGCTCTACAGCTTATTAGTAGTATAAAAATATGACAACTAAATTTGGCTATGTTGCTATTTCAGGACCCACTAATTCTGGTAAGTCTACTTTATTAAATACTATATTTGGTAAAAAAATATCTATTGTTTCGCATAAAGTGCAAACAACAACAAAATCCTTAGATGCTGTAAAAAATATAAACAAAACTCAGATTGTATTTATAGATACCCCAGGTTTTTATGAGAAAAAATTTGATGCAAATTATTTTAAAGATGTGCTTGGAAGTATTAGTAGAGCAAATATTTTAATAATTGTCCTCGATGCAACATCTAGATTTGAATATTTAGACCAAATTGAAAAAATCATAAAAAATTTTAAAAATAAAAAATTTTTAATTATTAATAAAATTGATTTAGTTGATAACGATTATATTTTAAAAAAAATAAGCCAGATTTCTTATATTAATTTTTTTGATCACATTTTTTATGTTTCAGCTTTAAAGAAAAAAAACATTGATATTGTAATAAAAAAAATTGAAGATTTGCTACCAAGTGGAGAATGGCTGTTTAGCAAAAATACACTAACCAACATTAGCAAGCAGGAATTTTTGGAGGAAATTACAAGAGAATCAATATTAAAATATTTAAATCAAGAAATTCCCTATAATATTTCTATTACTACCGATCAAATAACAAAAAAAAAATCTTATAATATTTATCAAAAAATTAATGTTTCTACCTTGAGTCATAAAAAAATTATTTTAGGTAAAGATGGTAGAGCTATAAAACTAATTGGATCTTATGCTAGATTGCAAATGGAAAAGATCCTTAGATATAAATGTAACCTTTTTTTAAAAGTAATTATGAAAAAAAAATGATTTGGAAAGACACTGGATATTTAGTTAAATTAACTAATTTTTCTGAAAATTCTGCAGTACTCACTTTTCTTACCCATAATCATGGTTTGCACAATGGCGTAGTTTACGGCGCTAATTCTAAGAAGAAAAAAAATTACCTACAAATTGGTAATAAATTTACATTAAATTGGAAGTCTAAATCTGAAGATTCAATGGGATATTATAATTTAGAATTAGAAAATTCTAATGCTGCGCAGTATTTTGATAATCCTAGTAAGTTGTTATTCATACTTTCTATTTCTGAAATATGCTGCAAAGTTTTAGCTGAACGATATGATTATAACTCTTTATATGAATTTACTGATTTTTTTTTTAAAAATATTATTTCGAAACATGCTCATAAATTTTATATAGAATGGGAAATGGAACTATTAAAAGCCGCTGGATATGAAATAAATATAAATAATGATAATTTTAATTTTTCTAAGAATCAAAATAATGAATGGTTACTTCATATAGATGAAAAAAAATTTTTTTATCCTAATTTTTTAATTGACAGTTCAGAAGATTATACGGATAGAGATCTATATAATGGCTTGTTAATAAGTAAGTTTATTTTAAATAAATTTATTTTTGAGCCAAATAAAATTCGATTTCCAATTGTAAGAAATAGATTAGAAAAAATGCTACATGACAAAATTTAATATTATTGAAGATCAATTAAAAAATCAATTTGCTAAAAAATATTTAGCTTATGCATTATCAACTATTACGCAAAGAGCATTGCCTGATGTGCGTGATGGATTGAAACCAGTTCATAGAAGATTAATTTACGCAATGTATTTACTGAATTTAAGCCCATCATCAAGTTTTAAAAAATCAGCTAGAGTGGTAGGTGACGTTATAGGAAAATTTCATCCCCACGGAGATCAGTCCGTCTATGATGCGCTAGTAAGATTAGCACAAGATTTTTCTACTAACTATCCACTAATTAATGGTCAAGGTAATTTTGGAAATATCGATGGAGATAATGCAGCAGCCATGAGATATACAGAGACCAAGCTTACTGATGTAGCTGAATTTTTGCTAAACGATATAGACCATGACACTGTTGAATTTAGAAAAACATATGACGGTGAATTAGATGAACCAATAGTATTACCATCTGCTTTTCCAAATTTATTAGCAAATGGCTCTTCTGGTATTGCAGTAGGAATGGCAACCAATATACCACCTCATAATTTAGAAGAGGTATGTCAGGCCTTAAAATTTTTAAATTCTAATAAAAATGCATCTATTAAAGACTTGTTAAAAATAATTCAAGGTCCTGATTTTCCAACGGGGGGTATTTTGAATCTTGATAAAAATGAAATTTTAAAAGCTTACACTTATGGAAAAGGAGTATTTGAATTAAGATCCAATTATAAAGTGGAGGATTTAGGTAAGGGCCAATATCAAATTGCTATTACAAAAATACCTTATCAAGTTAATAAATCAAAACTAATTGAAAAGATTGCAGATCTAATTGTTAATAAAAAAAACAAACTATTAGACAATGTAATTGATGAATCAGATGAAAATATTCGAATAGTTTTGCGTCCCAAAAACAGAAACGTAGATCCAGTCATCCTCATGAATAGTTTGTATCAACAAACAGATTTGGAAACTAAGTTTTTTCTGAATTTAAATGTATTAAATGAAAAACTTGAACCTAAAGTCATGTCTTTAAAAGATGTTTTAAATAGTTTTTTAAAACATCGATATATAATTTTGGAGAAAAAAACTAAGTTCTTATTAAATAAAATAAATTTAAGATTGGAAATTTTAAAAGGATTTTTAATTGTATATCAAAATTTAAATAATATTATTAAAATAATTAGAAACTCGAATAATCCAAAGACTGATTTAGTAAAAAAATATAAGTTTACTGAAAATCAAGTTCAAGCAATTCTTGATATGAAACTTCGTAATTTAAGAAAAATTGAACAAAAAGAAATAGAGAATGAAAATAAAAATCTACAAAATCAAAAAAAATATTTAACAAAATTATTGTCTTCAAGGCCTTTAAAGCAAAAAGAAATCAATAAAGAAATAGATTTAGTTATTCACAAGTTTGGAAATTTATCTAATTATGGTAGTCGAAAAACTTCTATCGAAAAGTTTAATAAAATAAGCTCTGAACAAATTAATGAGGAATTAAAATCAACTGATCCTATATCTATTGTATTATTAAAAAATGGTCTGCTAAAATCCCGATCTGGATATAATAATTTTAAAAGTTTTGCAGATTTCCAAGAAAATGAATTTCTTGTTGTAGATGGAAAAAAATCTGAGAAATTCATTTTTTTATCCAATTTTGGTAAAGCATACACATTGAATGGAGAGGATTTAATATTTGGCTCACAAAAGGGCAGACCATTTTCTGCATATTTTTCATTAAATGATAATGAGGAAATTGTTGATTGTTTTTTATACAAAGATAATAAAAAAATTTTTATAGTTTCTAAAAATGGTTTTGGTTTGGTTATCCCTTCCACAAGTTTTCTTTCAAATAAAAAAAGTGGAAAAAAAATATTTAATGTTAAAAAAAATGATAATTTGGCAATGCTTTGTTGTTTAGAAAAAAAATATAAATTTATCTATTTGATGATTAAGTCTGATAAGAATTTAAAATCTTTAGTACTAAACACTAGAGAAATTCCAGAGCAAGAAAAAGGTAGTGGTGTTATGTTATTCAAAGCAAAAAATTATTCATTATTTGCAGCATCTGTATTAAATGATAAGCTTGATATGCTCGACTCTTTTGCGAATAAAATTAAATTAAAAACAAATATGAAATCTTTCATTACATCTAGAGCAAAACCTGGAAAATTATTTAAAGAAAAAATTATTTTTAACGGGCTTGATAGAGGTTTTGAATCAAATATTTACAACTTAATTGAATGGAAAAAAGATTAAGAAGTGTTTTTAAAACTATTAGTTGGAGAATTTTAGCTTCGATTGATACTTTTTTAATATCTTGGTTTATTAGCGGAAGTCTTTCAATTAGTTCCTGGATTGCTGGTATTGAAGTTATTACCAAGATTTTTCTTTATTATTTTCATGAAAGGATATGGAATTCCATTTCTTGGGGGAAAAAAAAATGAATACAAAAAAATTAAAAAAATGTCTTTCTCTTTTTGCAACAGGTATAACATCCATAGTTACAAAAAAATCTAAAAACTATATAGGCATTACCGTTAATTCATTTAGCTCTGTATCTTTAGAGCCACCTTTAGTGATGTGGTGTATTGACAAAAAATCCTCTTCAATAAAGTCTTTTTTAAAAGTAAAAAATAAGTATGAAATAATTTTTTTATCTAAATCACAAAGAACAATATCCAATAAATTTGCTAGCGCTGATAATGAAGTTAGTAGTTTATCATTAAATAATATTAAAAAAAACTCTCTCGGTTATATGATTTGTACATTTTATAAAAAATTATCTGCTGGAGATCATTATATCATTTTGCATAAGGTAAAAACTTTTAAGGTTTTAAATGATAAAAAACCTCTTCTTTTTTTTAAAAGTAAATATTGTTAATTCTTATAAATATTTTTCAACAATTTCATTTGCAAAATATGTGATTACGGCCGATGATCCAGCTCTTTTAAAGGATATCATCATTTCATAAATTGCTCTTTCATCTATCAATTTATTTTTAATAGCTAACTTTAGCATAGAATATTCACCAGAAACATTGTACGCAATAATTGGAAGTTCAAATTTTTTTTTTGCTCTAGATATAATATCTAAATAAGCCAAACCTGGCTTGATCATAACCATATCCGCACCTTCGTCTATATCTAGTCTTATTTCTCTCAGTGCTTCTTTGCTGTTATGGTAATCCATTTGGTAATTTCGTTTATCAATTTTATTTTTTTGTGTTGATCCAACAGCATCTCGAAAAGGTCCATAAAAATTTGATGCATATTTAGCTGCATATGATAATATTTTTGTATTTTTATATTTATTTTTTTCTAGTGCTTTTCTTATTTCAATAACACGACCATCCATCATATCAGAAGGAGCAAGTATATCGCAACCAACGCTTGCTTGTAGCAATGCTTGTTTAATTAATATTTGAATTGTTAAATCATTATCGACATAATTATTTTTTAATATTCCATCATGACCATGATTTGTGTATGGATCTAAAGCAACATCGCAAATTATTCCAATTTCATTTTTAAATTTTTTTTTAATTTCTTTAACTGATTGACATATTAAATTATTTTCATTTAGTGCCTCACTTCCATTATTGTCTTTTTTTTCCTTTTTGGTTTCTGGAAATAAGGCTATAGCTGGTATTTTATTTTTAATAGTTCTTTCAACAATTTTTTCAAGATTATCAACACTATATCTGTATACATCAGGCATTGTTTTGATTTCTTCTTTGATGTTTTTTCCATCTTTTACAAAAATAGGTAAAATTAAATCAGAACTTGAAATATTATTTTCCTGAACCAGTCTTCTTGACCAATCAAATTCTCTTGTTCTTCGTAGTCGCGTTAGTGGATACATTGTAAAAAAATGTTTTATTAATAGTTATTTGTAGTTTTAAAAAAAGATAAAATATATACCAAATGTTGTAGTTTATTACTCTTTCTTGTATATATCTTGATCTTTATGGTCAATAAGCACAATATAAATATTAAACAAATTTTAATTGCATCTGACCATGCCGGTTATCCTTTAAAAGAAATAATTAAAAAATATTTAATAAATAAAAGATTTAAAGTTTTAGATCTTGGTACAAATTCAAAGAATATTTCAGTTGATTATCCCATATATGCAAAAAAACTTTCTAAAAAAATTAACAGTAAAAATTGTGGAATTTTAGTCTGTGGCTCAGGTATAGGAATGTCGATAGCTTCAAACAGATTTAAAAATGTAAGGAGTGCTCTTGTCTCTAGTAGTAGGGAGTCTAAACTTTCAAGACAGCATAATAATTCTAATGTTATTTGTTTAGGAGCAAGATTAATTAAAAAAACAACTGCCTTAAAAACAGTTATGAGTTTTTTGACTACAAATTTTGAAGGTGGTAGACATCTTAAACGAGTCAAATTACTTAATTAATATGAGCTATTTAAATAATACGTTAAAAGATTTTTTTACAAGGAGTCTAAAAGATTCCGATCCTGATCTTGATAACTCAATTTCTAAAGAGCTTGAAAGACAAAAATCTCATTTAGAATTAATAGCATCAGAGAACATTGTCTCTAAAGCTATTTTAGAAGCCCAAGGCTCTGTTTTGACAAATAAATATGCAGAGGGTTACTCGGGTAAAAGATATTATGGAGGTTGTGAATTTGTTGATATTGCAGAAAATCTAGCAATAGAAAGAGTTACAAAATTATTTAATGTAAAATTTGCTAATGTTCAGCCTCATTCTGGAGCCCAAGCAAATGGTGCTGTTTTTTTAGCATTACTTAATCCTGGCGATACAATTTTAGGAATGGGTATTGATCAAGGAGGACATTTGACACACGGGGCACCCCCAGCTCAATCTGGCAAATGGTTTAATGCTATCCCTTATGGAGTAAAAAAAGAAACTGGCTTAATTGACTATGAATCAGTTCATGAATTAGCAAAAAAAAATAAACCAAAATTAATTATTGCTGGTGGAAGTGCTTATTCAAGAATAATTGATTTTAAAAAATTTAGGGAAATAGCCAATGAAGTTGATGCTAAACTTTTGGTAGATATGGCTCACTTCTCTGGATTAGTTGCTGGAAAAGTTTATCCAAATCCGTGTGATTATGCAGACGTAGTCACTTCAACTACTCATAAAGTTTTAAGAGGTCCAAGAGGTGGAATTATTTTAACCAATGACGAAGAATTAGCAAAAAAATTTAATTCTGCAGTGTTTCCTGGATTGCAAGGCGGTCCCTTAATGCATGTGATAGCTGCTAAAGCTATTTGTTTTAAAGAAGCGCTTACAGATGAATTCAAATTGTATGCAACAAACGTAGTTCAGAATGCAAAAGTTTTGTCTGAAACCTTAAAAAATAAAGGTCACCAGATTTTTTCAGGTGGAACCGATACACACTTAGTTCTAATTGACCTCAGACCACTTGGATTAACTGGAAAGGAAGCTGAAATCTCCTTAGGAAAAGCAAATTTAACCTGCAATAAAAATGGAATTCCTTTTGACGAACAAAAACCATGGATTACATCAGGTATCCGTTTAGGAACTCCAGCTTGTACCACTAGGGGGCTTGGTGTTGATCAATTTAAATTAATTGGTGAATATATCGATGAGGTATTAATTGGATTAAAAAATAATAAAGAAGATAATTCAAAAGTAGAAAAAATTGTTCAGGAAAAAGTAAAAAAACTCTGTAATGATTTCCCAATTTATTAGCATATGATTTGCCCATTCTGCAAAGAAAAAGATACATCAGTAATTGACTCAAGAGCTACAGAAGATGGAACTGCCATTCGAAGAAGAAGAGTTAGCAGTTGTTGCAATCAAAGATTTACAACTTTTGAAAGAGTTCAGTTTAGAGAAATTGTTGTAATTAAAAAAAACGGAAGAAAGTCTCCTTTTGATAGAGACAAATTAACCAGGTCGGTAATGATTTCTTTAAGAAAAAGACCAGTGGATGCAGATACAATTGAAAAATTTGTTTCAAAAATTTACCGTAATTTAGAGGATCTTGGTCAAAACGAAATTATGTCAAATACTATAGGCAAGTTTGTAATGGACGGTTTAAAAGAAATAGATCCTGTGGCTTATGTTAGGTTTGCATCCGTATATACAAATTTCAAAGAAGTAAAAGATTTTGAAGAATTTGTGGACAAGATAGATGTCCCAAAAAACAAATAAATTTTATAATAGATATTTTTTTGAATTAGCTGAAAAGCTAGCTAAAATAAATTTATTTAAAACTAAAGAGAATCCATCAGTTGGTTGCGTTGTTACAGATTTAAAAAACAATATTTTATCTACCGGAATAACTTCGTCTAATGGAAGGCCTCATGCTGAGTACAATGGATTAATTATTTTAAATAAAAAAATTAAAAAAAAACTTTTTGTTACTTTGGAGCCTTGTAACTATTTTGGAAAAAGTCCACCATGCACAAAATTAATTGCAAATCATTCAATTCAAGAAATTCATTTTGGTGATTATGATAGTAACCCACTTATTTCTGGCAAAAGTATAAATTATTTAAAGAAAAAAAATATTAAAGTTACAAAACATAAACTTTCTAAATTTTTTTATCATGATTATAATTATTCTGTAGAAAAAAAAATTCCATACGTAACTTCAAAAATTGCTATAACAAAAAATTTTTATACAAAATTTAAGAACAATAAATATTTTACTAATAGCCAATCATTAAAATTTGCACATTTATTGAGATACATGAATGATGCAATTTTAGTTGGATTTAATACATTTAAAGAAGATCTCCCCATATTAACTTGTCGTATTCGTGGCTTACATGCCTCCTCGCCAAAAATTTTTATTATAAATAAAAATCTTATTTTTTTTAAAAAACACTTGGATAATTCTTCTAAAAAAATGGTAATTTTTCATGATTGTATTGATTTTAAAAAGATTAAAAAATATCAAAAATTTTTTACTTTATGTCGTATTCCAACTTCAAATGGCATTATGAAACCTTTTGAACTGCTAAAAGAAATATATAAATTTAAATGTCGATCTTTACTTATAGAAGGTGGAATAAAAACATTAAATAGTTTTAATGAAAAAAAACTAATCAATAGAGGTTTTGTGATAATATCTAAGTTAGTAAGTAAAAATAACAGTTATTCTGCAAAGAAATTTCTTAGTTTATTTTATGGATCGAACATATTCAGATATAAAGAAAATATTAATTTAGCAGATAATCAATTGATTAAAAAATAATATGTTTACAGGAATTATAAAACACACAGGAAAAATTAGTAAAATTATAAAAAAAAGAAAAGGTTTTGAATTACATCTTGATACTAAATTAAAAATTTCTAATAAGAGCACAGGAACATCTATTTCTATCAATGGTGTTTGTTTAACTTTAGAAAAAATTCAAAGAAAAAAATTAATTTTTTTTATTTCATATAAAACTTTTGAGATAACAAATTTTAAAAAAATTAAAACTAATGACATAGTCAATATTGAAAAATCACTTAAATTTGGCGATGAAATAGCTGGCCATTTTGTTCAGGGGCATGTTGATACAATTGGGAAGATTACTTCAATTAAAAAAAGAGAGAAAACTTGGACCATGGACATTATTGTAGATAAAAAATTTTCTACCTTGCTAGTTAATAAGGGTTCAATTGCTATAAATGGTGTTTCCTTAACTATTGTTAAAGCAATTCAAAATCAGTTTACCCTCATTATTATTCCACATACTTTAAAATTAACAAATATCATTGCTTTAAAAATTAAAGATATTGTTAATATTGAATTTGATATTGTAATTAAATATTTGTCAAAACTTAAAAAATAAAATGTTTGCAAAAATAGATAAAATTATTTCAGAAGCTAAAAAAGGTAAGTTATTCATTTTAGTTGACGATGAAAACAGAGAAAATGAAGGTGACTTAGTATTTCTCGCAAGCAAAACAACTCCTGAAAAAATTAATTTTATGGCTAAATATGGTAGGGGATTAATATGTCTTGCTCTAGATAAAAAAAAAGCAGATCAATTAGGACTGCAATTGATGCCAAGTTCAAATAACTCAAGATTACAAACTGCTTTCACTTTAAGTATTGAAGCTAAAAAGGGTGTGACTACAGGCATTTCTGCAGCCGATAGGGCAAAAACTATTCTTACAGCTATAAACAATAATTCTACCAAGAAAGATATTGTAACACCTGGTCATATATTTCCTTTAGTAGCAAGAAAAGGTGGTTGTTTAGTTAGAGCTGGCCACACAGAAGCCTCTGTTGACATAGCTAAATTGGCTCAATCTAAATCATCTTCTGCAGTGATATGTGAGATAATGAATGATGATGGAACGATGGCTAAAAGAAATCAGTTATTTAAATATGCTAAAAAACATAAATTATCCATAGCTACGATCGAAGATTTAATTGCTTATAGGCTGAAAAAAGAAAGCTTAGTTTATTTGAAAGAGAAAAAAACATTTTTTTTTGATAAAGAAAAATATTTTTTAAATACTTTTGCTAATAAAGTTGATGAATTGCAGCATTTAGCTATCGTTAAAGGTGTGATTACAAAAAAAATTACTCCCAAAGTAAGAGTTATTTCATCAAATTCAATAGATGTTTTCTTAAATAAAAATACTAATGAAAAAATTACTAAAACACTAAATTATTTTAAAAAATATAGTAATTGTATCTTACTTATTATGAGAGAAAGCGCATTATCTGATTTACCAAGTTCTTTTTCTTCAAAAGCTATATTAAAAAAAAATAGTAATGAAAATAGATTGCGTTATTATGGTATTGGAGTGCAAATTTTGAAACAATTAAATGTTAAAAAAATGAATTTAGTATCTAGTTCGAAAAAAAAATTAGTTGCCTTAGATGGATTCGACATCAAAATAGTTAAACAGGAAATTATTAAATGAAAAAGAAAGGACTAATTGTTGTTTCTAATTATTATGAAGACATTTCAAAAAATTTAATTAATGGCTGTAAAGAAATTTTGAAAAAACATTCTCATCAATTTGATGTCAAGATAGTTAATGGATCATTAGAAATACCAACTTTGATTTCAATAAATATTAAAAAAAAAAAGTATAATTTTTTTATTGCCCTTGGATGTATTATAAAAGGTAAAACTCCTCATTTTGATTTTATTAGTGAGGCAATTACAAAATCACTTCTCGATTTATCTATTGCAAATAATATTCCAGTTACAAATGGAATTATTACATCATTAAATTATACTCAGGCCAAAGAAAGAAGTTCAAAAAATAGAAATAAAGGAAAAGAGGCTGCTTTAGCTGCGATATCCCTTCTTAAAAATATTTAATTTTTATGAAAAATAATTCCCGATTGATAGTCATTCAAAAAATATATGAAAAAATTACGAACAATGATGAAAAAATTATTTTTCCTAAGAGTTCATATATTAGAATTATAAAAAAAGTATTTAATGGATTTTTTGAAAAAGAAAACGAACTTGATGAAGTTCTTCAGAATAATTTATCTTCAAATATAAGTTTGAAAAACTTAGACATGATTCTAAAAATTATTCTAAAAGCTGCAATTTACGAAATTTGCTTCATGAAAAAAACTCCCTTTAAGGTTGTAATTGACGAGTATTTGAAAGTTACTGAAATGTACTACGATAATAAGCAAAAAGCCCTTGTAAATGCTGTTTTAGATTCGGTATTTAGAAAAAATCACTATTAATTCGTATAATTTTAAAAGACTGCTTTAACGATCTTTAAGTTGATTTTATTTGCTAATTTTGGCATGTATCCATTTTTTTCAAATCAATTAATTAAAATATAAAAGGATACCAAATATGTTGAGTTCAAGTCTTGTTTTAAATCTAGTTATAGGTTGCGGAATAATTTCAGTTCTTTATGGATTTATTTCAAGTCAGCAAATATTAAATGCCAGTTCAGGAAATGCTAAAATGCAAGAAATTGCTTCAGCAATTCAAATTGGTGCAAAAGCTTACTTGGATAGACAATATAAAACAATTGCCATTGTTGGTTTTGTAGTTTTAGTTTTAATTTGGTTTTTATTTAGCCAATGGGTTGGTTTAGGATATTTAATTGGTGCAACTTTATCCGGTATTGCTGGATATGTTGGAATGTTAATTTCTGTTCAAGCAAATGTTAGAACCGCAGAAGCATCTAGAAAAGGACTTGCTCAAGGATTAAGCATTGCATTCAAATCTGGTGCAGTTACTGGAATGCTTGTTGCTGGTTTGGCACTTTTAGCAATAGCAGTTTATTATTATTTTTTACTAAAATTTAAAGTTGAAGAAAGAGAAATTGTTAATGCTTTAGTTGCGCTTGGTTTTGGTGCTTCTTTAATTTCAATTTTTGCAAGATTGGGTGGAGGAATTTTTACTAAAGGCGCAGATGTTGGAGCTGACTTAGTCGGAAAAGTTGAAGCTGGAATTCCTGAAGACGATCCTAGAAATCCTGCAGTGATTGCTGATAACGTTGGAGACAATGTTGGTGATTGTGCTGGTATGGCGGCCGATCTTTTTGAAACTTATGCAGTTACGATTGTTGCTACTATGGTTCTTGCTTCTATATTTTTTCATGGTGACTCTAATATGATGATTTATCCTTTAAGTATTGGTGGAGCATGTTTAATAACATCTATTATCGGCACCTATTTCGTAAAATTAGGAAAGAAAAAAAATATTATGGGAGCTTTATATAAAGGATTCTTAGTTTCTGCAGTATTATCTCTAATCGTTTTATACCCAGTAACTGATTATGTAATTGGATTAAGTAAATCATATTCTTTAAAAGGATTAAATTTTACTGGAATGAGCTTATATATTTGTGGTGTGATCGGTTTAATAATCACAGGATTATTAATTTGGATCACAGAATATTATACTGGAACTGATTATAGACCAGTCCAGTCAGTTGCTAAATCATCAACTACGGGTCATGGAACAAATGTTATTCAGGGTCTTGCAGTTTCAATGGAAGCAACTGCCGTTCCAGCTTTAATTATTGTTGTTGGTATTGTATCGACAAATTTAATTGCTGGTTTATACGGAATTGCAATTGCTGTTACTACGATGTTAGCTCTAACAGGAATGGTTGTAGCATTGGATGCTTATGGCCCTGTTACTGACAATGCTGGAGGAATTGCAGAAATGTCAAAACTTCCGAAAAGTGTTAGAAAAACTACAGACGCACTTGATGCGGTTGGAAATACCACTAAAGCTGTAACAAAAGGTTACGCAATTGGTTCTGCAGGTTTGGGAGCGCTGGTATTGTTTGCGGCATACACTGAAGATATTAAACATTTTTCTGCTCAAGCAGGTTCTTCATTACAGGGTATTGTTGTAACTTTTGACTTATCTAATCCATATGTAGTTGTAGGATTGTTGATTGGTGGACTATTACCGTATCTATTTGCTTCAATGGGAATGCAAGCCGTTGGTAGAGCAGGTGGTGCAGTAGTTATTGAGGTAAGAAGACAATTTAAAAAAATGCCAGGGATTATGAAAAATACTCAAAAACCTGATTATAGACAGTGTGTTGATATTTTAACAAAAGCAGCGATTAAGGAAATGATTATTCCTTCGATGCTTCCAGTTTTATCACCAATAGTACTTTATTATGTCATTTACTCTTTTGCCGGCCAAGTTGCTGCATTAGCAGCCCTAGGTGCAATGTTACTAGGTGTTATTGTTACCGGTTTATTTTTAGCTATTTCAATGACTGCTGGTGGTGGTGCATGGGATAATGCAAAAAAATATATTGAGGATGGAAATTTTGGTGGAAAAGGATCTGAAGCTCACAAAGCAGCTGTAACAGGAGATACAGTGGGAGATCCTTACAAAGACACAGCAGGACCTGCGGTTAATCCAATGATAAAAATTACAAATATCGTTGCTTTACTTCTTCTTGCTTTGATTGCATCATAAAAATAATATTTATTTATTTTTATTAGCAAGATTTTCCATTCTTTTTCTTGTACTTGAAAGAATGTTCTTGAGTAGACTGTTGTCTATGCCTCTTGAAATTGTTTCATTGTCTTCGAATTGAATATTTTGCATTTGATCTTTATTTAAAAATATTTTTTTAGCTAGTATTCCTTTATTATCAAATTGAAGGATTAAGGTATTATTAGCTACAATTTTTTTTGTACCATAAATATTTCTTGTATCTCTTACTTCAAAATATATCCAAATATCTGAATTATTAAATTCTTTTAAAGGAGGTGGTCCTAAATTTTTTATTACATCATTTTTATTTATTAAACCTTCATTTAAGGATTTTGCTTTATTATCTAAATTTATAATCCCATGAACATTGTCTACTTTTTTGATTGAGCAAAAAGTAACCAAGGTGAAAATTAATAGAGTTAAAACTTTTTTGATAAAAAAATTCATTTAAAATTTGATATACATTAATTACTTTTAAATAATAACGAAATTTGTTGCTAAATCATACTTTTTAACAAATAAATTCATTGATTTTGAACCAGATATTGATATTTAGTTTTCAACAAAAAGGATATTAATAATGGCTGTACCTAAGCGCAAAACATCAAAGTCTAAAAAAGGAATGAGAAGATCTCATAGATCTGCAGTATTTAAAAATATTGTTGAAGATAAAAAAAGTGGTGAGTTTAGATTGTCTCATCATGTAGATATGAAAACTGGTTTTTATAACGGAAAACAAATTTTTAAACCAAAATCTTAATTTTTAATGAAACAATTCGAGCATACTATTGCACTTGATGCAATGGGAGGCGAAAACGCACCAGATAAAGTAATTGAAGGCTTAAAATTATTTTTAGATCAAGACAGGAATATTTTCTTTCTTCTCCATGGCAAAGAGGAAGCTATTCAAAAATCTATATCAAAATTTCATATTCCAAAAGAAAATTATAAAATAATACATTGCGCAGAAGAAATTAAAGACAAAGATTCTGTACGAGATGCAATCCGCACTGGAAAAGAAACAAGCATGTGGAAAGCAATTGATAGTGTTAAAAATTTAGAGTCTGATCTGATTATCTCATCAGGCAATACAGGAGCTCTATTGGTTATATCTAAACTTATTATTAAAATGATGGACGGTATCGATAAACCTGCGATTGCTGGACTTTGGCCAAACCTAAAAAAAACAAGTGTTGTTCTTGATTTGGGTGCAAATATTGAGTTCAATGAAAAAAATTATTTAGATTTTTCTAAAATTGCAGCTGAGCTTTATAGAGTGATTTTTGATGAAGCAAATCCATCTGTTGGATTGTTAAATGTAGGCTCAGAAGAAATTAAAGGACATGAAACATTAAAAAATGCTTTTGCCCAATTATCAGAAGCCAAAAATAATTTTATATTTAAGGGTTATGTAGAAGGCAATCAAATTAAAGATGGCAATGTAGATGTAATAGTGACAGATGGTTTTTCAGGTAATATTGCATTAAAAACTGCTGAGGGCACAGCAAATTATATAACCACAGAAATAAAAAATATTTTTTCAAATTCTTTTTTTGGTAAAATTTGTTATCTATTTAGTTTTCCAATTTTTAAAAAAATTAAAAATACACTTGATCCGAGAAAATATAACGGCGGTATATTTTTGGGCTTGAACGCTCCAGTAATTAAGAGCCATGGCGGAGCCGATGCCTTAGCTTTTTACTATTCAATAAAATTGTCAGCTAAAATTTTACGTGGTAAATTAATATCTAGAATTCAAGAAAATTTTAGAGATCAAAATGGATAAACTGGCAAATATTACAAGACAAGATCTTTATGATTTAACTCATGCTGAACTTGGAATACCAAAATCAGAATGTTCAAATTTCGTTGATGATTTATTTGCTATTATTATTCAAAATTTAAAAAAAAAAATTAAGGTAAAATTGTCTTTATTTGGCGCCTTTAATATAAGAAAAAAAAATTCTCGAATTGGAAGAAATCCTAAAACAAAAGAGACTAAAATAATTAATTCCAGATATGTAGTTACCTTCAAATCGTCCAAATTATTATTAAAGAAAATTAATAAAGTATCCTAATGGCAGAGAAGGAGATTTCTGCTTTAAAAACTATTAGTGAGGTTGCAAAAGAAGTTGGTTTAGTTGATGAACTAACTGGAAAGGCAAAAACTCATGTTATACGATTTTGGGAAAAAAAATTTAAATTACTTAAGCCCTCATTAATACTAAATAGACATCGTTATTACTCAAATAAAGAAATACAAATTCTTAAGAAAATAAAGGATTTGTTAAAAAATAAGGGTTTAACTATTAAAGGTGCCAATAAAGTTTTAGAGACTGAGTATAATGTTGACTATAATAAAAGTAACAATATAAACGCTCATACTAAAGTTAAAAATATTAAAAAAATAATTAAAGAAATTAAAAAAATTATATAATGGCAAAAAAATCACATATTAAAGTTCGTTTAGTTCCTGAGGAGAAGCCAGACAGTCCATTCAATTATTACGTTAAAAAGCCGACAGCAGGAGACAAGGCTAAAGATAAATTAAAAATGAAAAAATACAATCCAGCAACTAGAAAACATGAATGGTTTGTAGAAAAAAAATTACCACCACATAGCAAATAATTAAAATTTGCTTTTTTCAAATCTTATAAAAGATTTAATAATTGCTTTCCAGACGTTATCAATAAGATAGGGCTCTAATTTCTTTTTTCTTCCTGTGCTCTTTAGTTTTTTTATCAAAGAATAAATTCTTTTTTTATCAATAATTTGATTTTTATTCTTATATTTAATTATATTTGATACTTCCTTTTTTCTTAAGAAAAGCAAATGTAGAATTTGATTATCTATTTTATCAATATTTTTTCTAATTTTTAAAATAGAGCTTTTATTTTTTGCAGGTGACAATTTAGCTTTTTTTAACATTTATATAAAAATGTATAAGACAACATGGATTTTATTCAACAAAAAAAACTTTTCAAAACTTGGAATTTATTATTATTTTTTTTATTATTTGTCCTTGTCTTAGTGGGAGGTTTTACTAGATTAACTGGATCTGGTTTATCTATTACAGAATGGGAATTATTTACCGGAATTTTTCCTCCATTTTCCCATGAGCATTGGTTAGAATATTTTTCTCTTTATAAGCAAATACCACAATATAAATTAATTAATTACAATATGACTCTGGAGGAATTTAAATTTATTTTTTGGTGGGAATATTTACATAGATTATTTGCAAGGTTTTTGGGGTTATTTTATTTAATACCTTGTGTGTATTTTATTTTTAATAAAACAATTAATGGAAAAAATATTATTTATTATTTAGCAATTTTTTTATTGATATCTTTTCAAGGTTTTATGGGTTGGTACATGGTGTCTAGTGGCTTAGTAAACAATCCTGACGTAAGTCACTTTAGGCTATCTATACATTTATTTATAGCAGTCATTATATTATCATTAATTTATTGGTCTTATCTTAATAGTGATAATTTAGAATTAAAATTATATTTTGGTAGATCAAGCATTTTTTTTTATTTTTTTTTATTTTTAATTTACTGTCAAATTGTTCTTGGTGCTTTTACTTCGGGGCTTGATGCAGGATTAATCTATCAAACTTGGCCACTAATGAATGCAAATTTTATTGCAGAAGAAATTTCAATAAAAAGTTTTTTTTCATTAGAATTATTTAATGATAGGGCCCACGTGCAATTTATTCATAGATTGAATGCTTATTTTATAGTGGCGCTTTATCTATTATTTTACTTCTATAATTTAAAAAAATTTAAAGATTATATTTTCAATATGAATCTCATTTTAGCAGTTTTACTTATACAAATAATTTTAGGTATTTTAACTTTACTGTCAGGTTTAAATATCTACTTAGCTGCCACGCATCAGATAGCCTCCTTAATCCTTGTTTCATCAGTAATATTGCTTATTTATAAGCTTAAATCTTAATTTCTGTTGTTGACAATTCAATAACCAGCAAGTATTTACCTGGACTTTCATGACTGACTTTATTAAAAAAAACGAATTATCCAATAACTGGTTTCATATTGATGCTACTAATGCAGTTGTAGGTAGACTAGCTGCAGAAATTTCAAAAATTTTAAGAGGAAAGAACAAGACAACTTATACTCCTCATATGTGCAATGGAGACTTTGTAGTCGTTACTAACGTATCTAAAATTAAGTTTACTGGGAATAAATTAAATGACAAAAGATACTACAGACATACTGGTCATCCAGGAGGAATTAAAGAAACATCACCAAAATTACTTTTGGAAAAAAAACCCGAAGAGATTTTAAAATTAGCTGTAAAAAGAATGTTGCCTGGCGGCCCTTTAGCAAAAAAACAACTTACAATGTTAAAAATTTATTCTGATGCAAATCATCCACATACAGCTCAAAAACTAAAAGAGTTAAATTTTGCTTCACTAAATAGAAAAAATACTAAAATAAATTAATGGAATTAAATCTTAAAGTTACAAAAGAATCTCATTACGCAACTGGAAAAAGAAAAGAATCTGTTGCAAGAGTTTGGGTACTGAATGGTTCAGGAAAAATTTCAGTTAATGGTAAAATATATACTGAATATTTTAAAAGGCCTGTTCATCAACTGGCTGTTGAAAAACCATTAAAAATTACAGATAAACAAAACTTAGTTGATATCATTTGCACGGTAAAAGGTGGTGGAATGTCTGGGCAAGCTGGTGCTGTCACGCATGGAATTGCAAAGGCACTTGTAGAGTCTGATCCAGCAATGAGAAAAGTTGTTAAAAAAGACAAATTAGTTACAAGAGATTCTAGAACCGTTGAGCGTAAAAAATACGGTCAAAGAAAAGCTCGAAGAAGATTTCAATTTTCTAAAAGATAAGCAATACCATCTTTTTTACATTTTTGTATTTCATTTAAATTTATATAAAGTAGAAAATATTCCCAATGAAGAAAATTAAAAATATTGCAATTGCTGGTGCAACAGGTTTTTCAGGTATTGAATTAATAAAAATTTTACTCAAGCATCCTTACGTAAGAATTAAATATTTATTTGCTCAATCCAACACAGGAAAACCAATGTCTTTTTTTGATAAAGATTTTAAAAATATAAAATTGCCTTTAGTTTCCAAGTTTAATTCCGAAGCTATTCAAGAAGTAGATACAATCTTTACTGCCTTGCCTCATGGAGAGTCTCATTTTATTTCAAATGTAATGAATTCTAAAACTACTTTAATTGATTTATCGGCTGATTTTAGATTGGATGATAAAAATATTTTTCAAACTTGGTATAAGACAGAACATAAATCTGTCAAAAATCAAAAAAAAGCAGTTTATGGATTAAGTGAAATAAATAGAAAAAATATTTCAAAAACAAATATTATTGCATGCCCAGGGTGCTACCCAACATCTATTCTTTTACCTTTAATTCCCTTGATTAAAAGAAATATGATCAACGCAAATACAATAAAAGCTGATTCAAAATCAGGTTATTCTGGGGCTGGTAAAAAAATTTATGACAAAAAATTATATCCCAATAATATATATGAAAATATAGGTATTTATGGAGTGGCTAAACACAGACATATGCCTGAGATAGATCAAGAATTATCAAAATTTTCAAAAAAAAAAATTCAAATATCATTCACTCCACATATTATTCCAACTTTTAGAGGAATGATTTCAACAATTTATGTTGATCTTAATAAAAATTTTAATGATAAAAAAATTTATAAATACTTATTAAATTATTATAAAAAAGATAAATTTGTTAAAATTTTTAACAATAATGTAATGATTAATACTGATGCAGTTATCAATACAAATAGTTGTCATATAGGAATTTATAATAATAGATTTAAAGGGCAATTGATTATTGCAAGTGCTATTGATAACCTTGTAAAAGGAGCGGCCGGACAAGCAGTACAAAATTTTAATATTAAATATAAATTTAAAGAAGACTTGGCATTAAAAGCGTAATGAAAACTTTTAACATAGCAATTGTTGGTTTAGGAAATATAGGTTTAGAAGTTTATAAAAATTTATTACATAATAAGAATAATATCTTTAATAAAACAGGTTTTCGATTAAATATTTATAAAGTTTCATCAAAGAATTTTTCAAAAAAAAGAGGAAATATTAAGATACCAAAATCTTTATGGGAAAAAAATGCTCTTAACTTATGTGCTGATAAAAATGTAGATATAATTGTAGAATTAGTTGGCGGTGCAGATGGTATTGCTAAAAAGGTAGTTTTTTCCGCTTTAAAAAATAAAAAACATGTCGTGACAGCTAATAAAGCACTCATTGCTAAACATGGAGATCAATTATCAATTTTAGCTGAAAAAAATTCTGTTAATCTACTTTTTGAAGCCTCCGTTGGTGGGGGAATACCAATTATTCAATCTATCAAACAAGGCTTGATTGCAAATCAAATTAAGCAAATCTATGGGATTTTAAACGGTACAACTAATTTCATACTAACAGAGATGGAAAAAACAAATTCATCTTTTAACGAAATTCTTAAGATAGCTCAACAAAAAGGATTTGCTGAGTCAAATCCATCAGCAGATATTGATGGACATGATGTTGCTGCAAAAATTTCTATTTTGAGTTCAATTTGTTTTGGTAGCAAGATAATTAATAAAAATTTTTTAGTAGAGGGTATAAGAAATATTGAAATTGAAGATATTTTATTTGCAAAAAAACTTAATTTTAAAATTAAACTTCTGGCGATAGCTGAAAAAATTAATAATAAAATAAAACAAAGAGTGCATCCATGTCTAATTCCTACCTATATAGATATTGCCAATATTAATGGTGTCACAAATGCAATAGTGGTGGACGGATCTCCAATAGGAAGAACTGTTTATGAAGGCCCTGGAGCAGGTAAGGGGCCAACATCTTCATCTATAATTTCAGATATAGCTTCAATTATGGTAGGTAATGATGATTATTCCTTTGGATTTTCGCCTAAATCTAAAAAAAATTATAGTCTTTTTGATTTTAGCAACCATGAAAGTAAGTATTATTTAAGATTCTTAGTCTCCGACAGGCCAGGAGTTTTATCAACTATTACCTCATGCCTAGCTAAAAATAAAATTTCTGTTGAAAGTTTGGTTCAAAATCCTAACAACAGTTATTCAAATATTGTTATAGTTACTCACGCAAGCAAAGAGTCTTCTATTAAAAATGCAATTTCTATTTTAGCAAAAAATAAGAAAATTTTTAAAAAAATTGTAATGATACGCGTTAGAAACGAAAGTAATTTATAGTGCTAGATACAAAACTATTAAATGATTTTTCTCTTGTAGCCGCAAGAGCTGCTTATGCTTCTTCACTACTTAAAGGCAAAGGTGATAAGATTGCTGCTGATCAAGCTGCAGTAGACTCAATGAGAAATGATTTGAATAAAATATCCATGAATGGAAAAATTGTTATTGGTGAAGGAGAGATGGATGAGGCACCAATGTTATATATTGGTGAAAAATTAGGAACTGGTGATGGTGAGGAATTAGATATTGCTGTCGATCCTTTAGATGGAACAACTTTAACAGCTAAAAATTTACCAAATGCAATATCAGTAATTGCTGTATCCGAAAAAGGTAATTTATTGCAAGCACCAGATACCTATATGGAAAAAATTGCCATAGGCCCAGGTTATCCAGAAAATATAATTGATTTAGATTTTACAGTTGAAAAAAATATTAAAAATATTGCAGAATTTAAATCGGTAAAAACATCTGATTTGACAGTCTGTTTATTAGAGAGAGATAGACATAAGAAAATTGTACAATCTTTAAAGAAACTATCCACTAATATAAAATTCATTTCAGATGGAGATGTGGTTGGGGCTATATATAGCTGCTTAGATGAATTTAACGTAGATATGTATATCGGTATAGGTGGAGCTCCTGAAGGAGTTTTGGCTGCAGCAGCAATCAAATGCTTTGATGGACAATTTCAAGGAAGACTTGTCATTTCAAACCATGATGAAAAACTTAGAGCAACAAAATTAGGTATTTCTGATTTTTCAAAAAAATATTATCTAAATGATATGGTAAAAGGAGATGTCATTTTTTGTGCCGCAGGAGTTACAGATGGAGAATTATTGAAAGGTATAGAGATAAGTAAGAATTTTTTTACTTCAGAAATATTATCACTACATTCAAAGGAAAAAATCATAAAGAAATATCAAGAAAAAATTGAAATATGATTCATCAATCCGTATCTGGAAAAAATTGGATACTAGGAAAATATGATGAAAATATAGTAAAAAAGATTACGCAAGATTTCGGGATTAGTGAAATTGTTTCACGATTACTTGCGATAAGAAAAATTCCTATTGATCAATGTGAGGCTTTTCTAAACCCTAAGATTAAAAATACGATGCCAAATCCATTCGAATTAAAGTCAATGGAGGACGGAACTAATTTACTCATTAAACATATAAAAGAAAAAAATAAAATTTGTATTTTTGGTGATTATGATGTTGATGGAGCTTCATCATCAGCTATTTTATCAAAATATTTAACATTATTAAAATCAGATAATTTTATTTTTATACCGGACCGTCTTAAAGATGGATATGGACCCACTAAAGCAACGATCGCTAATATTATAGAGCAAGGTGCAAAATTAATTATAGCAGTAGATTGTGGAACAACATCTTTTGAGGCAATTGAATTCGCAAAGCAGCATAATCGGGATGTAATAGTGATTGATCATCATCAATCTGTAGAAAAATTACCCCCTGCTGACGCGATAATAAATCCTAATAGATTCGATGAAAATTCTGATCTTAAATTTTTGTGCGCAGCTGGAGTTTCTTTTTTATTCATTTCAGCACTAAGTAATAAATTAAGAAAAGAAAATTTTTTTATTAATAATGATATTGTAGAACCAGATTTATTAAGTTTTTTAGATTTGGTCACTTTTGGAACTGTGTGTGACGTTGTTCCATTATTCGGATTAAATCGATCTTTTGTTTTTCAAGGATTAAAAGTTATAGCGAATAGAAATAATCTAGGAATTAAAACACTTGCCGATTTAACTAATTTAAATTCAAAAATAGATACTTATCATATTGGTTACATTCTTGGACCAAAAATCAATGCAGGAGGAAGAATTGGAAAATCAGATTATGGTGTAAATTTATTTCTCACACAAGATCCAGAACAAGCTTTCAAGATATCTTCAGAATTATCTAAGTTAAATGAAAAAAGAAAAACTATTGAAAATTTAATTTTAGAAGAGGCTACTGTTGCTGCAAAGTTGAAAGATAATTTACCTATTATTGTTATTCAGTCCCAAAAATGGCACGAAGGTATTATAGGTATTATTGCCAGTAGAATTAAAGAACATTTTAATAAACCCGCTTTTATAATCAATATTCAAGGTGATGAAGCTAAAGGTTCTGCAAGATCCATCGCTGGATTTGATATAGGTGCTGCAATTATAAAAATTAAACAAAAAGGAATAATTGCTAAAGGTGGAGGTCACAAAATGGCAGCTGGGTTTTCAATGAAAAAAGATAAGATTGATGATTTTGAAAATGAAATAATTAAGATTTTTAATCAATCTGGATGTCAATCTTCTAAAGAAAAAGATTTATATATCGATACTGTTATTTCAGCCTCTGCTCTTAATGAAGATTTTTTTGACCAAATTAATCAATTAGCTCCATTTGGCTCTGGTAATAGAGAGCCAAAATTTATTATTAAAAATATCCAAGTTACTAAATCAATGCTTCTAAAAAATTTACATGTTAAAGCCTTTTGTAAAACAGAAAATAATCAAAATTTAAATGTGATTTCATTTAATTCATCGGAAAATACAATAGGAACATATTTATTAAATCCAAAAAATAAGATGTTCGACTTTGCAGGTAGGTTGTCTTTAAATGAGTGGAATGGAAAAAAAGAAGTCCAATTCATCTTAGATGACTTAGCATTGGCTACAAACTAGTTAACTTTTTAATTGATTAATTCTTAGATTATCACTAAAAAGCAACTCACGGTCCCTTCGTCTATCGGTTAGGACAGCTGGTTTTCATCCTGCAAAGAGGGGTTCGATTCCCCTAGGGACCGCCACTTTATTGCAGAATAGAGTTAATCTTATTTTTTATTTTTTTACTGCTTGGATTAGTTATTGAACTATATACGTCTTCAATTTTGCCAGATTTGTTGATTAAAACTTTATAAAAATTCCATTTAGGAACACCAGATTTTCCGTAGTTTTCTTCAACCCACTTATAAAAAGGATGACCTGTATCACCTAATATATTTGTTTTTGCCATAATAGGGAATGTGATACCAAAATTAGTCTCGCAAAATTTTTTTATTTCTTTGTTAGACCCTGGCTCTTGATTACCAAAATCATTTGAAGGTACGCCAATTATTATCAAGCCTTTACTTTTGTTTTCATCATATAATTTTTGTAAATCAGCATATTGTTTTGTAAAACCGCAACGACTAGCAACATTAACTACAAGTATTACTTTTCCTTTATATTGATCTAAAGAATAATCTTGTTCATTATTATCTTTAAAAGAAAAATCATATGCAAGCTTTTTATAATTAGCAGATGCAGAGGAAAAGAAATTAAACATAAAAATTAATAAAATAAATATTTTAAAAAATTTAGACATTTTTTTTTGTGGTTAGCATTAATATTGCATAACCCAAAATTGTAGATAAAAGTGATCCTAATAAAACACCTATTTTAACTTCATCCATATATGGTGAGTTTGGAAAAGCTAAATTTCCAACGAACAAACTCATTGTAAAACCAATTCCAGTTAAAACGCCCACTCCATAAAAACTCATCCAATTTGAATTTGCAGGCTTTTCGGCCCAACCAAGTTTTATAGACAGTAGTGAGAATGAAAAGACTCCAATTTGCTTACCAACAAATAGACCAACTAATACACCTAATGTTACATGGTCTAATAATAAAGCCATCGACGCACCTTCTAATTTTACCCCTGCATTTGCAAAAGCAAAAATAGGCATAATTAGAAATGAAACATAAGGTGCAATAGAGTGTTCTAGAATTTTGAGCATAGAATTATGATGCGAGTTATCTTTTTTGTGTGGTATGGAAATTGCCAATAAAACACCTGATATCGTTGCGTGAATTCCACTTTCATGCGTAAAAAACCACATGACAGAACCTATAATCAAGTAAGGTAAAAATTTGCTAACTCCCGTTTTATTTAAAATCATTAATGTTGCAAAAGATGCAAACATTAAAAATAAATATAATAAATTTAAATCTGATGAATAAAAAATAGCTATAATGACAATTGCACCAAGATCATCAATGATAGCTAAAGCTACTAGAAATACTTTTAAGGATATAGGAACTCTTTTACCAAGCAGAGATAATACACCTATTGAAAAAGCAATATCAGTAGCGGAGGGTATAGCCCATCCTTTTAAGGTATCTGCTGTATTAATGTTAAAAGCGACATAAATTAGCGCTGGTACCAACATACCACCTATTGCTCCAGCAATAGGAAGTGCTGCTTGAGTAGGCTTTGATAGCTCACCTTCTAAAAATTCTCTTTTAATCTCAAGACCTACTACCAAAAAGAAGATTGCCATTAAGGCATCATTAATCCAATGGAAAATCGATAATTTTAATGAAAATGAACCAATTCCAATAGATACATATTTTTTTAAAATTGCAAAATATTCATCAGAAAATCCTGAGTTGCTTATTAATAAAGCTAAAACGGTCATCACCAATAAGACAATACCAGCAGAGGTTTCGTGCTTAATAAACCATTTAATAAATGAAGAAGCTTTTTGTATCATGGACGCCTTTAATAACACGATATTTTAATTAATGAAATTGAATTCCTTTTCAATTACTAAAAATCTATGTATATAACTGCTGTTCTAGTCGGGGCATAGCGCAGCCTGGTAGCGCATCTGGTTTGGGACCAGAGGGTCGTAAGTTCGAATCTTACTGCCCCGACCATAACTTTATGAAAAAAGCTAAAATTTATAATCCTTCGAAGACAGCGATGCAGTCAGGTACCGCAAAAACCAAATATTGGATTTTAGAGTTTAATAAAGAAAATTTCGAAACAGATTACTTAATGGGATGGAATGCATCAAGAGATACCCAAAAACAAGTTAAACTAAAGTTCGAAAGCAAAGAAGAGGCAATTAATTATGCAAATAAACACAATATTCCTTTTGATTTATTAGAATCTAAAAAAAGAAAAATTATTATCAAATCGTACGCTGATAATTTTTTAAAAAATTAATTAATTATTAATGCTTAAAAGTTTTTTTTTAAATAAGAAATGGCTTTTGTGGTCATGGGGTGGAGGATCGTTGTTAGTTCTTTCCTTACTTATTCAAGTAACCATTACTGTAAAAATAAATCAATGGTACAAAGGTTTTTACGACATTCTGCAAAAACCAATGGAGTCGTCACTGGCTATTTTTTGGGATAAAATTTTTGAATTTGTATACCTTGCTCTACCTTATGTAATCTTAGCAACTTTTACAGCTTACTTCACGAGATTATATGCCTTTAGATGGAGAGAAGCCATAACCTTTGACTACATGCCAATCTGGACATCCGGAAGAGTTAAAGTTGAGGGGTCTGCTCAGCGATTACAGGAAGACACAATGCGATTTGCAAAAATTGTTGAAAGCCTTGGACTGCAAGTAGTTAGGGCAGTTATGACCCTGATTGCATTTACACCAATTCTTTGGTCACTTTCAGATAAAGTCGACATTGTTTTTTTAAAAGATATTCCTGGCTCATTAGTTTGGGTTGCTTTTTTAACTAGTCTAGGCAGTTTGTTAATCAGCTGGTTAGTGGGATGGAAACTTCCCGGATTAGAATATAATAATCAAAAAGTTGAAGCTAAATTTAGAAAAGAACTTGTTTATGGTGAAGATGATAGAGATACATACGCTAAACCTGATACTATTTTACAATTATTTTCAGGAATAAAATTTAATTATCACAGGCTTTTTTTACATTACGGTTATTTTGATATTTGGGTTAATTTATATGATCAATTTATGGTTATAGTTCCTTACTTAGTGATGGCACCAGGTTTGTTTACTGGAGCGATAACTTTAGGATTTGTTATACAGGTTTCAAATGCATTCCAACGTGTTCATGGAAGCTTTTCTTTATTTACTCATAACTGGACTACAATTACAGAACTAAGATCTATTCATAAACGATTAGCTGAATTTGAAATTGCTATTGGTTATAGAAAATAAATTTATCCCGTATCTATAATATTTAGAATTTTATCTTTTTTAAATATTTTTAATAATTTGCTATATCTTTTTTCAATTTCAATTTCCTTTGTTTGTTCGGTTTCAATTTGATGTTTTGCAAGCTCAAATAGATCATTGTGATATGCGGGATCTGCAATTAAAAAATCTTTCTCACCACTTTGCTTGTATCCAATAATATCTCCAAAACCTCTAAGTTTTAAATCTTCTTCAGAAATATAAAAACCATCCATAGAAGATTTTAAAATTTGGATTCTTTTTCTTCCATTTTCACCGATATTTGATGCATATAACAAAAGACAAGACCCATCTTTAGTTCCTCTTCCAACCCTACCTCTTAATTGATGTAATTGGGATAATCCAAATCGTTCAGAATTTTCTATTATTATTGTATTGGCATTAGGATTATCAATACCAACTTCAATTACTGTTGTAGAAACGATTAGTTTAGTTTTGCCATCTACAAATTTTTTCATTTCAAGATCTTTTTCCTCATTGCTAAGTGATCCATGAATTAACCCGATATTATATTTTAATTTTTTCTTTAAAAAATTAAATCTAGTAACTGCAGAAGAGAGTTTAGTTAGTTTTTCACTATCTTCAATTAATGGACATACCCAATAAATTTGATCTCCTTCATACAATTTGTTTTCAACAAATTTCATTATTTCATCTATTTTGTCTAAAGATTTAGATAATGTTGAAATGTTAGTATTTCTAAATGGCTTTTCTTTAATTGTAGAAATATCCATCTCACCATAGGTTGTTAAAATTAGAGTTCTGGGTATTGGTGTTGCTGTCATTAATAATACGTCTGTATTAATATTTCCTTTTAAAGATAAATTAATTCTTTGCTGAACCCCAAATTTATGCTGTTCATCAATGACAATTAAACCGAGATTGTTGAAAATAGTTTTTTCTTGAAAAAGGGAGTGTGTACCAATAGCTATATCAATATTGCTACTTTCTATTTGAGATCTAACTTTTTGCTGTTCAGATAATTTTGTTTTTCCTGATAATAAACTTATATTTATATTTTCGTCAGCCAATATAGTCTTAAATAACTTATAGTGTTGTTTTGCCAATAAATCAGTTGGACATAAAAAAGCTACTTGATATCCTGATTTAACGACCGTAGCTGCCGCAAGCATTGCAACGACAGTTTTTCCACTACCTACGTCACCCTGCAAAACTCTTAGCATTTTTTTTACAGATGAAAGATCATTAAATATTTCATCTAAAACTTTTTCTTGTCCTTGTGTTAATTGGAATGAAAGTTTTTTTTTTATATTAGTTAGAATTATATTATTTATGGTTTTTGGTTTTTTTTGTAATTTTTTTATTCTTTTTTTTATTTCAGAAAATATTAAAAAATTACTAAAAATCTCATCATAAGCTAATCTTTTGTAAAATTTAGATTCTTTATCAATGTCAGATAAATTTTCAGGATTGTGTAATCTAAATATCGATTCGTACCATGTTGGCCAATTTAATTTTTTTATAAAATCTTTATCATGCCACTCATCTATCTCAGAAAGTTTTTTTATTTCCTCATTATATATTTTTTGGATAGTTTTAGCCGATATTCCGGTAACCGAAGAATATTTGGCCATAATTTTCTTAATATCATTTTCTTTTTCAACTGACTGAATATATTCGGGATTTGTAATTTGAAATTTATTTTTATAAACATTAACTTTACCACTAATTATAACTTCATTATTTAAAGGTAAAATTTGTTTAATATAATTTTCTCTTGAGTTAAAAAAAATAATATCGATTTGTCCATACTCATCTTTGCATGTAACTTTATTTGGTAAATTTCTAAATCTAGGGATGTTATATTTGATAGGGGTTACAAAAATGGTTGAAACTTTACCAACTTCTAATTGATCCAATTTAGGACAAAATCTTCGATCAATAGCTCCGGTTGGTAAATTTAAAAATAGATCTATTTTATTAGTTATGCCTTTATCCAATAATTTTTTGCTTATAATAGGTCCAACACCTTTGATTTTATTAACAGGACTAAATAAATCATCAAAATTCATTGATATCTTTCAAATTAATTTTAAAATTGAATTATGATTACTAACATAGAGAACTTTAGAAAAAAACTTCTGTTCAGATCTACACACAGAGGTACTAAGGAGATGGATTTATTATTAGGGGGTTTTTTTAAAGAAAATCAAAATAGTTTATCCGAGAATGAGCTATTAGAATTTGAAAAAATTTTAGAATTTACCGACAAATCACTCAGTGACTGGTTAATTTTTGAAAAACCTAATAATGACCTAACTAATTTTTTAATTTCAAAAAAAATTAAAGACTTTAAAATTAAGCCTTAAAACAAGGAAATATTGTTGTTTAATTAAATAATATAGTTTAAAAACTCCACATGGATTCAAAAGCAATTGGTCAATTTATACCGCTAATATTAATTTTTGTAATTTTTTACTTTTTGTTGATTAGGCCTCAGCAAAGAAAAGTAAAAGAGCATAAAGCTATGGTTGAAGCTGTTGCAAGAGGGGATATGGTTGTCGCTGCAGGTGGTCTGATTGGGAAAGTTGCTAGGGTTCTAGAGGATGACAAAGTTGAACTCGAAATATCTGATAATCTTTCTATTAAAGTAATTAAATCATCTATATCAGCCGTACTAAGCAAAACTGAACCAAAATAAATTCAGTGTTATATTTTTCGCGTTTTAAAAAATTCGCTATCTATGGATTGTTACTTTGCGCAATCTATTTTTTTATTCCAAATTTTATAAATATTAATAATTCAGCTGTTTTTTCTAATAAGAAAGTAAATTTGGGTCTTGATTTACAAGGCGGTTCATATTTATTATTAGAAATTGATTCATCTCCCTTACTTGAGCAAAGATATCAAATTAAAAGTTTAGAAATAAGAAGAAAGCTTAGATCTGAAAAATTAAATTATAACAATTTTGTTATTAATAAAAATAAAATTACATTTAGCTATGATCTCAAAGATAAAGATAAAATTTTACAAATTTTAAATAGCAACGAAATAAACCAAAAAATTAATCAAACAGGTAAGGAATTTGAAATTAATATTAATGCTAATATAATTACGTTAAATTTTACAACCGATTTAATTAATTTAATAAAAAAAAATGCATTAGAACAATCTATCGAGATAGTACGTAATAGAGTTGACGAAATAGGAACTAAGGAACCCAACATTGTTACGAGGGGAGTAGATAGGGTTTTGGTAGAGTTACCAGGTTTAAAAGATCCTTCTGAAATTAAAAAACTTTTAGGAAAAACAGCAAAATTAACTTTTAGATTCCTTTCAAACCAGAATGCTGAGGATGGAATGGGATCAGAAGTGTTAAGTGCCGCAAATAACAAGGAATTAAAATATAACGTTGAAAGAAAAATCATTATATCAGGAGAAAATTTAATTGATGCGCAGCCAGGTTTTGATCAAATTAGCAATTCTTCAGTAGTAAACTTTAAATTAGATAACTTAGGTGCTAAAAAATTTGCTCTTTCAACAAAAAATAATATTGGAAGAAATTTAGCTATAATTTTAGATAATGAAGTTGTTAGCGCCCCAGTTATTAGAGATGCAATTGTTACTGGGAATGGTCAAATATCAGGAAATTTTTCAGTTCCAGAAGCAAACAATTTAGCCATTTTATTAAGATCAGGCGCTTTACCGGCGCCTTTAAATATTATTGAGGAAAGAACCGTTGGTCCAGATTTAGGAAAAGATTCAATTGAGAAAGGTGTCTTGTCTTTAATTATTGGATTTATTTTGGTCGTTATCTACATGGTATTCAATTACCGAATTTTTGGGCTAATCGCCAATGTGTCTTTAATTGCTAATTTAATTTTAATTATTGCTGTTCTCACTCTTATGGGTGCCACATTAACGTTACCAGGGATAGCTGGAATTATTTTGACAGTCGGTATGGCTGTCGACTCAAACGTATTAATATATGAAAGAATTAAAGAGGAGCTGAAAGTCGAAAATAATAATTTAATTGCTTTTGATACAGCATATAAAAAAGTATTAACAACTATTTTAGATTCTAATATTACCACTTTAATTGCCGCTATTGTTTTGTATTTTATTGGCACAGGTCCAATTAAAGGTTTTGCAGTTACTCTTGCGGTTGGAATTTTTTCTACTTTTTTTACAACTTATACTTTTGGAAGGTTATTAACTTCAGAATATATAAAAAAACGAAAAAACGATTTAATTAAAATATAATATTATGAATTTTTACGACAAAACATATAATTTTTTGAAATATAAAACTTTTTTTATCTCTATCTCATTAATTTTATTTTTGAGTTCTGTTTTTTTCTTTGCCTTTAAAGGATTGAATTACGGCGTAGATTTTAAAGGCGGAACTGTTATTGAAATGAAATTTGATAATACTTTTAGTTCGGATCGCTTAAGGAATTCATTAAATAAATTAAATTTAGGCGATGTTAAGGTAAAAGAGTTTGGTTCAAATATTGAATTTTTAGCAACTATTGAAAAAAAGGGTGATAATAATTTTATTTCCACAATTAAAAATCATTTAGAAAAAGATTTATCTCAAACAATTAATTTTAGAAGAGTAGAGGTAGTAGGGTCAAAAATCAGTGAGGAGTTAACAAAAGCAGGAATTTATTCAGTTGTTATTGCATTATTATTAATGCTTTTTTATATTTGGGTAAGATTTGAGTGGCAATTCAGTCTCGGAGCAATCATTGCTTTAGTTCATGATGTAATTATTACTATAGGTGCTTTTAGTGTTGTTGGCTATGAATTTGGCTTGTCAATAGTTGCAGCGGTTTTAACTATTGTTGGTTATTCTATGAACGATACGGTTGTTATATATGACCGCATACGTGAATATTTAAAAAAAGATGATCAAAAAGATTTACAAGAATTAATTAATGAATCGCTCAATTCCACATTATCCAGAACCCTTAAAACTTCGCTTACAACTTTATTAGCATTAGTATCAATTTATTTTTTTGGTGGAGAGATTTTGAAAGGTTTTTCATTTGCTTTAATATGGGGAGTGTTAATTGGTACTTACTCTTCAATCTTTGTTGCAGCTCCAGTTTTAATTTATTTTAACGTTAAACGTGATTGGAGTGAAAAAGTAGATAATACGCCCTAATTCTAGGCTATTTTTTTATATTTTTTTTCTAAAATTTTCTTCAGAAAATTTCCCGTATAACTTTCTTTGCAATGAATAATTTGTTCCGGTGTTCCTTGAAATAGAACATTACCCCCATTAACTCCGCCATCTGGACCTATATCAACAATCCAATCAGCAGTTTTGATTACTTCCATATTATGTTCGATGACTACCACTGTGTTACCCTTTTGCACGAAAGCCTGTAGAACCTCTAGTAGTTTTTTAACGTCATGAACATGCAATCCAGTTGTAGGTTCGTCTAATATATAAATAGTTCTTCCCGTCGATCTTTTTGATAATTCTTTTGCTAACTTAATTCTTTGAGCCTCACCGCCCGATAGAGTAGTTGCTTGCTGACCAATTTTCATATAGCCAAGACCAACTTTTTGTAGAGTTAATAATTTATCTCTAATGGTTGGAATGTTTTGAAAAAAATCAGTTCCTTCATCAACGGACATGTCCAAAACATCAGCTATATTTTTATCTTTATGTCTTACCTCTAATGTTTCTCTATTATATCTTTTTCCCTTACAAACATCACATTGAACATATACATCTGGCAAGAAATGCATCTCATATGTTATTACACCATCCCCCTCACAGGCTTCGCATCTGCCGCCTTTTACGTTAAATGAAAATCTCCCTGGTTTATAACCTCTTGATTTTGCTTCTGGTAAAGCAGTAAACCAATCTCTAATAGGCGTGAATGCTCCTGAATAAGTAGCCGGGTTTGATCTTGGGGTTCTTCCAATAGGTGATTGATCAATATCTATAATTTTATCTAAATATTCATAACCTTTGATACCCTTGAAGGGATGTGGCATATTTCTTGTAATTGTTTTGTTAATCATTAAATTTAAGGCACGGTAAAGAGTATTCAAAACCAAAGTAGATTTGCCACTGCCAGATACGCCAGTTACACATGTAAATGTTCCCAAAGGGATTTTAACGTTAACATTTTTTAGGTTATTTCCAGTAGCACCTAAGATTTCAATATACTTACCATTGATAGCTGACCTTCTATTTTTTGGTAAAGAAATAAATTTTCTTCCTGATAAATAATCTCCAGTTAAACTATTTTGATCTTTTGAAATTTTTTCATAATTTCCTTCAGACACAACTTCTCCACCATTAATTCCAGCTCCAGGACCCATGTCTATAATATGATCTGAATGCAACATTGCCTCTTCATCATGTTCAACTACAATGACTGTGTTACCTAAATCTCTAAGTCTTTTTAATGCGTTAAGTAGTTTAATATTGTCTTTTTGATGCAGACCAATAGAAGGCTCATCAAGTACATATAAAACACCAGTGAGACCAGATCCAATTTGTGAGGCCAATCTAATTCTTTGAGTTTCTCCACCAGATAGTGTTCCTGATCCACGAGATAAATTTAAGTAGTCTAATCCAACGTTAATTAAGAAATTTAATCTTTCATTAATTTCTTTTAAAATATGAGTAGCAATTTGATTTTCTCTATCAGTTAATTTTATTGATAGAGATCCAAACCACTCATGCGCGTCTTTAATAGATAATTTTGCAACTTCACTAATATTTTTATGATTTATTTTAACACACAAAGCTTCTTCTTTAAGTCTTTGACCGCTACAACGTTCACATTCTTTTTCATTTTGATATTGACTTATTTCTTCTCTTTTCCAGTCACTATCAGTTTCCAGATACTTTCTTTGTAAATTATTTATAACACCTTCGAATGATTTTTTATTAGAATACTTTTCATACCCATCATCATAACTAAATTTAATCTCCTCATTATCTGAACCATATAAAATTATATCTTGAATTTTTTTAGGTAATTTTTTCCAATCGTCATTTAATGAAAAATTATAATGTTTTGCTAAAGAAGCTAAAGTTTGAGCATAGTATAAACTGGATGATGTTGCCCAAGGTTTAATGGCTCCATCAATAAGAGATTTTCTATCATCTGGTACTACTAATTTAGGATCAATATATAAATCAACACCTAGACCCTCACATTCAGGACAAGCTCCATAAGGACTATTAAAAGAGAACAATCTTGGTTCTATTTCTTCTATTGTGAAACCACTTTCAGGACACGCAAATTTTGATGAAAAAACTAATTTTTCTATTTTTTGATGTTGTGTGGGAATATTTTCATTAACGTGTTCCACATAGACAAGTCCATCTGAAAGACTCAAGGCACTTTCTAAACTTTCAGCCAATCTTTTTTGTTCATTTTTTTTATTTAAAAGTTTATCGACTAAAACTTCAATATTATGAGTAATTTTTTTATTTAAATTTGGTGTATCATCGGTATCAAAAATTTCACCATCAATTTTAATTTTTGAAAAACCTCTTTTTTTTAAACCAAGAATTTCTTTTTTATATTCACCTTTACGTCCCCGAACGATTGGCGAAAAAATTGATATTCTTGAAGGCTGTGGTAACTCTAATATTTTGTCTACCATTTCAGATATTGTTTGTGATTTAATTGGTAAATTTGTAAATGGAGAAAAGGGTGTACCAACACGCGCGTATAAGACTCTCATATAATCATAAATTTCAGTAACAGTAGCAACTGTAGAGCGAGGATTTTTAGAAGTTGTTTTTTGTTCTATAGAAATAGCTGGTGACAAACCTTCAATTAGATCCACATTTGGTTTTTTCATGCGGTCCAGAAATTGCCTTGCGTATGCAGATAAGCTTTCGACGTATCTTCTTTGGCCTTCAGCATAAATTGTATCAAAGGCTAATGAAGATTTTCCCGATCCAGACAGTCCTGTAATGACTACAAGTTGATCTCTTGGTATTTCTACTGATAAATTTTTTAAATTGTGCTCTTTTGCACCTTTAACAACAATTTTTTTCATCATTTAGATTGTGGATATATGTAATTTAATTCATTTAACATGCGGTATATGATATAAAAGATATTCATTTAACATTAAAAAATAAGAGATAATATAATTATATGGCGGGTAGTTTAAATAAAGTTTTATTAATAGGTAGATTGGGTAACGATCCAGAAGTCAAGCAAATGCAAAATGGAAAAAGTGTTGCTAGACTTAGTATAGCTACAAGTGAAAACTGGAAAGATAAGAATTCAGGCGAAAAAAAAGAAAAAACAGAATGGCACAGAGTAGTTATTTTTAACGAAGGATTGGTCAATGTTGTGCAGCAATATCTAAAAAAAGGTGCTCAGGTTTATATAGAGGGACAACTTTCAACTAATAAATATACTGATAATAACGGACAAGAAAAATATAGTACGCAAATAGTATTACAGGGTTATAATTCAACATTAAAAATGTTGGGCGGCGGTAACCAAGGTGGTTCAATGTCTGATCAATCATCTTCTAGCTCATTACCATCGGATGAACCTATTCCTTCATCGGGATTAGATGACGAAGTTCCTTTTTAATATTTTCTAAAGTTAATGATCATAAAAAAAGTTGGAAATAGAAATATTACGGATGAAATGAAATCATCCTACTTATCGTACGCGATGAGTGTAATTGTTTCCAGAGCTTTACCAGATGCTAGAGATGGTTTGAAACCTGTTCATAGAAGAATCATTTACGCAATGTACAAAGGTGGCTACGATTGGTCTAAACAGTTTAGAAAATCAGCAAGGGTTGTTGGTGATGTTATTGGTAAATATCATCCACATGGTGATCAAGCAGTTTATGATGCCCTTGTAAGACTTGCTCAAGATTTTTCTATGAGTGTTACACTTCTTGATGGACAAGGTAACTTCGGTTCCTTGGATGGCGATAGAGCTGCTGCAATGAGATATACAGAAACTAGACTAGCAAAAATTGCTGAATTTTTAATATCCGATATAGATAAAGAAACGGTAGATTTTCAAAATAATTATGATGACACAGAGCTTGAACCTGTAGTTTTGCCCGCTCAATATCCCAATCTTTTAGTTAATGGTGCTGGCGGTATAGCTGTTGGAATGGCTACAAATATTCCTCCTCATAACCTTGGTGAAGTTATAGATGCCACTTTGGACTACATAGATAATAATGACATAAGTATAAAAGAATTAATGAAAAAAATTCCTGGACCGGATTTTCCAACTGGTGGAATTATTATTGGTAAAGAAGAAATAAAAAATGGATACGAAAAGGGAAGGGGTTCTATAAAAATTAGAGGTGAGGTCGAAGTTGAAGATGGTTTAAAAGATAGAAAAAAAATTATTATAAAATCTGTTCCGTATCAAGTTAACAAAACAGTTTTAATTGAAAAAATAGCCTTACTAGTAAGAGATAAAAAAATAGAGGGCGTCTCTGATTTAAGAGATGAGTCAAATAAGGATGGAGTTAGAATAGTAATTGAAGTTAGAAAAGGGGTGTCTGAAAATATAATAATAAATCAATTATATAAATATTCTCCTCTTCAAAGTTCTTTTGGTTTCAATACTTTGGCAATTAATGAAAAAAAACCAGAGTTACTTGACCTAAAAAAATTCATTAAAATTTTTGTAGATTTTAGAGAAAAAATCATAACTAAACGAACTCTTTACGATTTAAAAAAAGCTAAAGATAGAGTTCACATTTTAATTGGTTTATTTATTTCAATTGAAAATATTGATGAAATTATTTCAATCATTAGAAATGCAAAAGATCCTTCAGATGCAAAAACTGCTCTTTTAAAAAAGAAATGGAATTTTAAAAAATCAAATATAGATAAAAATATTATTGAAGTTAGTGAATTAACTAATATTGATTCATATCAATTAAGCGATCATCAGGTAAAAGCAATTCTAGAACTACGATTACAAAAATTAACAGCTATTGGACACTCGGAAATTAATGATGAGTTAAAAAATTTATATGCCCTGATTGTTAAATTTAAGAAAATTCTTAATGAAAAAAAAGAGCTTTTGTCATTAATTAAAAATGAATTATCAGAAATTAAGAAAAAATTTGCTATACCAAGAAGAACAAAAATCATTGGCAGTGTTGAAACTGTTGAGATTGAGGATGTTATTCAAGACGAGCAAGTAGTTGTTACTGTTACAAATAAAGGTTACATTAAAAGAACCCCATTAACATCAATAAGATCACAAAAAAGAGGTGGAAAAGGAAAGACTGGCATTGTTACAAGAGAAGAAGATTTTGTAACCCAGTTATTTTCTGCAAGCACAATAACTCCGGTACTCTTTTTTTCAAATAAAGGACTTGTTTACAGATTAAAAGCTTGGAAAATACCTGAAGGATCTAATGTTTCTAAGGGTAAGGCATTACACAACCTTTTCCCGTTATCAAGCGATGCTCATATCAGTTCTATTATGCCCTTACCGGCAGATACCGACACCTGGAAAGATATTTATTTAATTTTTGTAACTGCTCAGGGAAAAATTAGAAAAAATAGCCTTTTGGATTTTGAAAATATTCAAGCTAATGGAAAAATTGCCATGAAGCTTGATAAGGATGATCATATTGTTAGCGTTAAAATTATAAAAAAAGATGAGGATGTGATGTTAAATACTTATCTTGGAAAAAGTCTTAGAGTTAATTCAAGCAAAATTAGAGTATTTAAAGGTAGATCTTCTAAAGGCATTAGAGGCATTAGCTTAAAAAAAGATGATAAAGTCATTTCTTTAACGGTATTAAATCACGTTAAAATTACTTCAGATGAAGCAAGAGCATACTTAAAAAAATCTAGAAGTGATGATGATACTGATAATGAATCGACTATTGATTTGAGTGATAAAAAATTTAATGAATTTAAATCTAAAGAGCAATTTATTTTAACTGTTACAGAAAACGGTTATGGAAAACGTTCTTCATCTTACGAATTTAGAGAAAGTGGTAGAGGCGGCCAGGGTATTATCAACATTATTACTTCTGAGAGAAATGGAAATATTGCGGCTTCATTCTCAACAAATCATAAAGATGATGTTATGCTTATTACTGATCAGGGACAAATGATCAGATGTAATGCAAGTGAAATAAGAATTACAGGTAGAAATACTCAAGGTGTGAGAATATTTAAATTAGATTCAGGTGAAAAAGTTGTTTCAGCTGTATGTTTAACTGACGATACGGAAGAATAAGTTATGAAAAAAATTGGATTATATCCAGGAACTTTTGACCCAATCACTCTCGGTCATTTAGACATTATCAAAAGAGCAGCTCGTGTTGTCGACACTTTATATGTCGGAATTGCCAATAATAAAAATAAGCAAACTCTTTTTTCTGCCTCTGAAAGGGTAGAGATAGTGCAAAAAACTCTAAGCTCTACTTTTAAAAATAAAAATATCAAAGTAGTAAGTTTTTCAGATTTAACTGTTAATTTTTGTAAAAAAATTAAAGCTAATATTATTTTTCGAGGGTTAAGAGTTGTGACAGATTTTGAATATGAATTTCAACTGGCTGGTATGAACATTAGACTTGAACCTAAAATTCAAACAATTTTTTTAATGGCAGATATAGAAAATCAATTAATTTCATCAAACATGGTCAAAGAGATAGCCGAGCTTGGTGGTGATATTAAAAAATTTGCCCCCAAAGAGGCTATAGTATATTTAAATAAAAAACTTAAAAATAAGTCGTAGGTACAATTTGATGAAAAAAATATTAATTATACTTTTCTTATTTTTATCAACTTTAAAAGGAGAGGCAGTGGAAAATCCAAAAATAATATTAAAAACAATTCATGGTGATGTTAAAATTGAATTATTTAAAGATGTAGCACCAAATCATGTTAATAGAATTTTAGAACTAAGCAAAAATGGAAAGTATGACGGTGTAGCATTTCATAGAGTTATTGATGGATTTATGGCTCAAACAGGTGATGTGCAACATGGGAATACTAAAAATAACTTTAACCCAGCTATGGTTGGAACTGGTGGATCAGATTTGCCAGACTTAAAAGCTGAATTTAACAATATACCTCACGAAAGAGGAACCCTTTCAATGGCAAGATCACAAAATCCAGACAGTGCTAATAGTCAGTTTTTTATTTGCTTTGACAAAGCACCTCACCTGGACCGTCAGTACACGGCCTTTGGAAAAGTTTTAGAAGGTATGGAATTTATTGATAAAATTAAAAGAGGTGCACCAGGTTCGGGCGCTGTTTCAAACCCTGATATTATTGTAAGTATTACTGTTCAATAATTTTAAATGTCAGTTTCATTTAAATTATTAAATGAAAACGCAGGTGGAAGATTAGGTCAAATCATAACTACACATGGTGTTATTGATACTCCTGCCTTTATGCCCGTTGGTACTGCAGCAACAGTAAAATCATTATTAATTGATCAAGTAAAAAGTACTGGTGCACAAATTATTTTAGGTAATACTTATCATCTAATGTTGAGACCCGGGATTGAAAGAATCAAAAGGGTAGGTGGCTTGCATCAATTCATGAATTGTAACTTACCTATTCTAACTGACTCAGGTGGATTTCAAGTTATGTCGTTATCTAAAATAAGTAAAATCACAGATGATGGTGTTTATTTTAACTCCCATATAGACGGAAAAAAAATATTTTTATCTCCAGAAATAAGTATTCAAATACAAAAAGATTTAAACTCAGATATTGTAATGATTTTTGACGAATGTCCTGAGTATACCAAAGATAAAAATAGAGTTTTGAAAGCTGTGAATCTTTCTATTGATTGGGCAAAAAAATCTAAAATAGAATTTGGAAACAATCCTAACAAACTATTATTTGGAATTGTGCAAGGAGGAATATTTAATGATTTACGAAAACAATCACTTGATCAATTAATAGAAATTAATTTTGATGGTTATGCATTAGGTGGTTTAGCAGTGGGAGAGTCCCAGCAAGAAATGTTTGATGTTTTAGATTATATAAGTCCTTTTCTTCCAAGAGAAAAAGCGCATTATTTGATGGGTGTTGGAACTCCATCGGATTTACTAGGTGCAGTAAAAAGAGGAATGGATATGTTTGACTGTGTCTTGCCAACCAGATCAGGAAGAACAGGTCTTGCGTATACTTGGACAGGTAAAAAAAACTTAAAAAATGCAAAATATGCTTTGGATGATACTCCATTAGATCCTATTGTGAATTGCCCTGCATCAAATAGTTATTCTAAAAGTTATTTAAATCACCTTGTTAATTCTAATGAAATTCTGGCTTCTATATTGCTAAGTTGGCATAATGTAGCTTTTTACCAAGACCTAATGCAAAAAATTAGAGATGCTATCAAAAACAATAATTTTGAAAATTTTTATAAAGAAAATTTTGAACTTTTAAATTCTTAAATCTTAAAATTTCATCGCAACAATCCACAATTTTAATTGAGCATATCTATTGATTAATAAGGCTATTTTTAATAGACAGGGGGATCTTAATTTATTGAATATTCGTATTTAGAAGTTAAGTTACCCTGTGTGGGCCCGTAGCTCAGTCGGTAGAGCAATTCCCTTTTAAGGAATGGGTCACAAGTTCGAATCTTGTCGGGCTCACCATTTATGAAAGAAAATAATAAGTTTTATATTTTAAAATGCAACAAGTGCCTTAATGAAGTTAAGGTAAGCCCTCAAGAATATCGAGATAATAAAAAAGTAGTTTGCAATAACTGCTTAGATAAATTGCTTAAAAGTTTTAAAAATAATTAAATATTACTTAAAGTAGGATATTTTTGTCTGATTGAAGGTATCCAACTTCTTATTTGTCTAATTCTATTTGTTGATGAAGGATGAGTACTTAAAAATTGAGGTATTTCTTTTCCTTTATTTTCTTCTCTCATTCTTTTCCAAAGTTCAGCTCCTTCATACAAATTGTATCCAGTCATTGAACAAAAAACTAAACCTAAATAATCTGCTTCTGTTTCTTGAGATCTGGTAAATGGATTAAAAATTCCAACTTGAAGAATATCTACTCCGGTAGTTTTACCAACCGTATTTCTTGTTCTTCCAATCATCCCACCTGTAAAAATATCAGCTACAGTTACGCCCACGTTTAAAGCTAAGGATGCGCTAGCTCTTTCGACTGAATGTTTGGCGACAGCATGTGCAATTTCGTGACCCATAACATTTGCTAGTCCATCTTTATTCTTGGTGACTTTTAATATTCCGCTATAAACTGCAATTTTTCCGCCTGGCATGCACCATGCATTCAAAGTTTTGTCATCATCAACCAAAGTATATTCCCACTGATAATTTTCTGTTGGATCTTTCATTTTTTTATTTTTAAAATATGTAGAAATGGCAATTTTCATTTTACCGCCAATTTCTTCAATTAACTTTAAAGTTTCAGTATCTTTGCTAATTTTAGCTTTTTTTTTAAATTGTTCGTATGCTTTGATAGCCTGAGAATTGATTACCGATTCTGGAAAAAAAGTAATTTGTTTTCGATTAGTTATTGGTGCAGATGAGCAAGAGGGTAGGCCAAAAGCACAGCATCCACATCCTACATATTTTAAAAATTCTCTTCTTTTCATTTTTTTTTATATTATATTCAATAAATCTATATATTATAAAATTAGTTAAATTATGATTAATTTATGAGTACTAAAAAAACAAAAAGAACAATCCTAGCAAAAATCCGAACTTATTTTTTAACAGGTGTGATTGTTATAATACCCATCGGTATAACAGCCTACTTGACTGTAGCAATCATAAGCATATCACCAGCTATCATTCCAGCCTCTATTAATCCAAATAAATACCTTCCATTCAATATTCCTGGATTAGAATTTGTAATGGCTTTTTTAATCATCACCTTTATTGGCATGATTTCTCTAACTTTTATAGGAAGAACTTTGTTGAATTATGGTAATAAGCTTTTAAACAGAATACCGGTATTAAGATCTATCTACAACGGGCTAGGGCAACTGACAAAAACCTTGTCTGATTCAGGTAAAAAAAATAAGGAAATTGTTCTTGTTGAGTATCCAAGAAAAGGAGTGTGGTCAGTTGGTTTTGCAACGAATGAAACTGAAGGAGAAATAGCTCAAAAAACGAAAAATACGCATATTAACGTGTTCATTCCTACAACCCCCAATCCAACTAGTGGTTTTTTAATTATGGTGCCAAAAAAGGACGTTATTTCTCTTAAGATGTCTTTTGAGGAAGCTTCTAAATTTATTATGTCTGCTGGCTCTATAAACCCTAAGAATATTAGTAAATAATTTTTTACTATTATTAATTTTTAAAATTAAATAATATAATTAAATAATTGATTTATATTAATTTTTTCTTTAATTAATAATTTTATTTTCTGCTTAATTCCACCTTTTCCTGAATATCCGCCAATTGTAAAATCTGATTTTATCACACGATGACACGGTATTAATGGTGCATAAGGGTTCTTACCGCAGGCATTTGCAACAGCCCTAGAAGCCTTAGGAAAACCTATTTTTTTTGCTA
>VTPD01000067.1 GCA_008638015.1 Pelagibacteraceae bacterium
AAAAAGTTTTACAAAAATTAGAAAAATGCAGATGTCCTGAATTTGCAGAACTACAGAACTATATACCAAAATAAAAGTTAATAAGGCTTGGCTGGCAATTTAGGATCGGCAACAATGACATCAATGGATGAATACCATGTGGCAACATTCTCTATATCTTTTTCTGTAATCATTTTTACAATCATACTCATCTGTTCATGTTTTAACTTTCCTGATTTGTAATCTTTTAGTTTAGCGATCAGATATTGTTTATTTTGAGCAATTAAATTAGGAACAATTGCTGAATTTCCCGCTCCTGTAGATACACCATCAACCCCATGACATCCTGCACATACTGTAGATGCGATTCTTTTACCTTCTGTTAATTCTGGTGAAAGTTTTACACTAACAGTTCTGTCCTTTTTATCTTTTTGTAACCAGTAAGTTTCTTCAGAATTTTGAATAATAGATTTATATTGATCTAGCCAATGAGCGCTTTTTTGCTCACTGTGTAGATTCTGTGAAAATAATAAAAAGAAAATAATATAAAAAAACTGAAAAAATTTCATCAATTCATTCTTGTCCAACTAATAATAGTGATAGCTTCTTTTAGCTTGGCTTCTCCTTCTTTTAATTTACCAGCATCACACAAAGCTTTTCCTTCTTCTTTTAATTGTTTAATTTTAGCTAACTTTGCTTCAGTGTATTGATACTGTTTTTTTCCATAAGGACGCTCTGACTCTTTCCAAATAGACTGTAAATAATATTTACATTGATAATCTGGTGCACTTAAATAAGCTTGATACTCTTTTTCAGTCATGCATTTACTTGGGCGAACAACTTCTAATTCACCATCTTTAGTCCATTTTGTAAAACCGCCACTGCAAACTTTAGTTTGATTGCTATGATTTGCTGATTGTCCGTTAATTGATAAATTCAATAGAATTACAACAAATAAAAAAAATATCTTTTTCATAAAAATTAATTAGAGTTTTCTTTAAGATTTTTATGAGCCGGTTTAGACCGGCTCATAAATAAATATTAGTTTATTTTTTTCCGTCGTAACTAATTCTATAAATAACTCCTGCTTTATCATCAGAAACTAATATAGAACCATCTACGTACTGCTGAACATCCACAGGTCTTCCAAGATAAGTTCCCATTTCAGTTAACCAACCTTCAGCAAAAGGTTCAGTTTTTTTTGCATTACCTTTGCTGTCTAGATAAGTAACCATTACTCTAGCACCACGTGGCTTCACAGCATTCCATGAACCATGTTGAGCACTAAAAATTGCGTTATGATATTTTTTTGGAAACATTTTTCCTGTATAAAACATCATACCCAAGTCTGCAGCGTGAGCTATCATTTCAACTTGTGGCTTTACATAATTTTTAGCATAGGCAGCTGGTATTTCTTTTCCTTTGTATTCGTTGGTTCTAACGTCTCCACCACCATAATACGGATGTCCATACCAAACATCGCTAGCAAGTCTAGGAGCTCTATTTAATTCTCCTGGAGGAGTTTCATCTCCCATTCCATCAACTTGATTATCTGTAAACCATAAAGATCCATCTTTTGGATTAAAAGCATGACCTACTGAATTTCTAATTCCAATAGCAACTACTTCTCTATCCAAATTTCCTGGGAAACGATTAAATCTTATCATTCCACCAATTCCAACTTGATCGTATAATGGATATTTCTCTGGACCAGCTACGTTAAATGGTTGTCCCATACTAACATAAAGCTTATTGTCTTTTTTACTAATCGCACAAACTCTTGCAGTGTGATTGTAAGACTCTTCTGCTGGTGGAATTAATTTTCCTTGATCAATAATTGGAATTGCAACAGTGTCTGGGCTTTCCATAAAATACTCTGCAGCTGGGAACCATAATACTCGGTTTCTTTCTGCAATGTACAAATGTCCATCATCACTATAGCAAGGGCCGTTTGGTATATCGAATTTTACAGTAGGTGCAAATTGATCAACTGTATCAGCTACATTATCCATGTCTCTGTCAGTCGCCTGCCATACTTTTGTTTTTCTTGTTCCAATCCAAACTGTTCCTTTGTTTCTACCAACAGCCATATGCCTAGCGTCAGGCGCCACTGCAAACAACTCGATTTTAAATCCTTGTGGTAGTTTAATGTTTGGCAAAATATTTTTTTTAATATTTGCCGCATATTTTGTGTCTTGCGGAATAACTTCTCCCTTAACATCCAAGCCTGTTTTTTTAAAACTACTTAAAGCTTTAATTTGCTCAGCATCACCAGCTGAGTAAGCGTTAGATATTAATAAAGAAAGAATGCACGCAATACCACTAATTAGCTTAAATGAATGTTTCATTTAATTTCCCCCCCATTAATTAATAATGAGTAAACTTGTCACTTTTTAAATATAGAGTCTACTCAAAAATAGGTTAAGAATTATTAGCAATTTCAGCTAATTTAAGAACACAGTCACCAAATTTTTCTGTTTTTGGGGTAAATCCTAAATCTTCACACTGTTTTTTAAAATCATCTAAATTATTTTTTTTAGATTTTTCTTTTTTGTCTTCTTTGCCAGAGCTACTTCCAACTTCTTTTAATACTTTTGCAAATTCATATTTTTTA
>VTPD01000028.1 GCA_008638015.1 Pelagibacteraceae bacterium
GATCGTCTGACTACGGATCAGAAGGTTGGGAGTTCGAATCTTCCCGGGCGCGCCAGATGAAATATATGTTTTGGTCTATTTTATTACTGATAGTTTTAATTTATTTGTTTATTTTTTTATCTAATTATCTGAAAAAAATAAAAATTGGTGACACTGAACCTAATCCCAACGATTATTGGAAATATAGTTATGATATTTTAGATAAAAAAGAATTTAGCGAACCCATATCTATAGAAGACATTACTTACACACCTGCTAAAAAAAATAGTCCTTTGATTACTAATCAAAAAAAATTTAAAGATAGATTAGTTCATTGTTATTGGGCGCTGGTATTTATTATTTTTTATTTATTTTTATATATTTTTGCAGGACTTTTAGGATAGTTAGTAAAAATAGAATGGAAAAAAAATTTAATAATCCTCTGCAAACACTAGATGGAAGTGACAGAGCTTTTGTAGAAGCAAAAAAATTATCAACTATTTGGTTTAATACTGGCACCTTATGCAATATTGCATGCAAGAATTGTTATATTGAATCAAGTCCTACTAATGATCGTCTTTCTTACTTGTCATTTGCTGAAGTAAAGCAGTTTATAGATGAAGCGATTGAAAAAAAACTAGGAACTCATGAAATAGGCTTTACCGGGGGAGAGCCATTTATGAATAAAGAGGTTCTAACAATGATAGATTATTCATTAAGTAAAGGTTTTAAAACATTGGTTTTAACTAATGCTATGAAACCAATGCTAAATAGAAAAGAGGCCTTATTAAAAATAAATCATCCGAATTTAACTATTAGGGTTTCCATTGATCACTATGAGAAAGAAAAGCATGAAAAAATAAGAGGACAAAATACTTATGATGTAATGATGCAAGGTTTGCAGTGGCTCAATAAAAATCAATTTAATTATGCTTTAGCTACAAGGTTATTATGGGATGAAGATGAAGATCATGTAAGAAAGAACTTTAACAATTTTATCAAAGCTAACCATCTACAACTTGATGCATATTCAAAAAAACAATTGGTTACTTTTGCTGAAATGGATGAAAAACAAGATACACCAGAAATCACAACTGCTTGCTGGAAAATTTTAAATAAAAATCCAGATGAAATAATGTGTTCATCTTCACGAATGATTGTTAAGAAAAAAAATAACGTAAAACCATCTGTTATCGCTTGTACTTTATTACCTTATGACCAAAGTTTTGATTTAGGCGATAGTCTTGCCGGATCTTTAAAAAAAATTTACTTAAATCATCCTCACTGTTCAAAATTTTGTGTATTAGGTGGATCTAGCTGTAGCTAAAATGACAAAATTTTTTAATCTAAAATCAATTATCCTTTTTCTTTTTTTTTTCATCATAGCAGCAAGTTTTATTTTTGATTTAAATAACGCTGTATCTTTTGAAATGATTAAAGAGAAAAGACAAGATTTACAAAATTTAGTTGATGCAAATTATATTTTATATTTTGTAATTTTTTTTATCATTTATGTCGTGGTTACCGCATTAGCTTTGCCGATAGCAGTTTTTAAAACCTTGTTAGCTGGAGCTATTTTCGGTTTTTGGAATGGAATTATTTTAGTATCTTTTGCTAGTAGCATTGGAGCTTGTCTGTGTTTCTTGTTAGCACGTTATACCATGCGAGATTATGTGCAAAACAAAATGGAAAAATATATTGATAAAATCAACCAAGGAATTCAGGAAGACGGTGTATTTTATTTATTTTTTTTACGATTAAATCCAGTGTTTCCTTTTTTTGTGATTAATTTTGTATTTGGATTAACCAATTTTAAGGTGAGAGATTTTTTTCTTATTTCACAAATTGGCATGATTCCAGCAACAGCTATCTTTGTTAATGCTGGAATGCAAATTGCATCCATTAATGATATTTCAGAAATTTTAACGCTTAAATTAATTGTATCTTTATCTTTAATTGGAATTTTTCCCTTGATAGTAAAAAAAATATATCAATACTTCAAAAAATGAAAAAAGAACCTATTCAATCGTTTATTAAAACAGAATGTGGCTTATCCGAATATCATTTATTAAAAATGAGAGCTAATAAGGGAATATGGAATAAGCTACGATTGTACTGGTTTGTTTTTTTTGCAACCTTAAGAGATTTATTTAAATAAATTATTTTATAATTTCAAATGTTGAACTGGCCCATAGCGATTTCCAGTCTGCATTTATTTGCTTATTATCATTCTTAGAAAAATAAACAGCGTTTAATAAAAACTTCCCACCTTCTTTAATCGGTATCTTGGCCTCGCCCTTATCATTGGTAACTATTCTATAAATATCTAAATTATTTTGGAATAATCTAAACATGGTAATTTGACAATTGGCATAAGGTTTATCTTGGTAATAAAGCTTAACAGGTATGTCTGACTGATTTCTTAAATTAGAAATTGAATTTAACACTACCAGCTCAAATAATAGTCCAGTTTTAAAATCAGATCCCGGAGCATTTCCAGCAGTAATAATCGATTTTGCGTATCTAGTGTAAGATTCTGAAATTTTATCTGATGATGTATATTTTTCTTGGTTCCATAGACCTTGTTCCTCTAAGAAAGATTTAAATTTATCAAAATTATCATACTGCAACAATTCAGGAGCGCTTTCATAAGCTAGGATATAAGATCCTTTTTTTGCTAGAGTAGCTTGGATAGCAGGATAATCACCATCACGATGTTTGAGTTGTATTATTTTAGTGTCGTGAAACAGATTTAGCTTAATAGTTTCTGCTCCAATATAAGGATATTTTTCGCCATGAAAATTTTGTCCCACCTTAATATGGGTTTGTAATATTTGATTAGGTTTTAGATTAAAATTAACAGGCTCCAACCAAAGCTCATGAGAAAAACTTAGTGTGCAATAAAAATAAAAAACAAAAAGGCTTATAATTTTTTTTAAGAGGTTTTTCACTAATCTTACTATATATTCTTATTCATGTTTGTTCGCTCATTAATAATCTTTATTTGTTTTTGTCAAATTACATTTGCGCATGAGCTCAAGCCAGCTATTGCTAATTTAAATTTTAATCCAACAAATACAGAAACAAATATTCAATTGAAAATTCAATTCAATTTAGAAGCTATTTTAGCAAATATTAGTCCTAATCACAGCGACACAGATGAATCTGAAAATGCACAAATGTATAATCAGCTAAGATTATTACCCCCACAAAAGTTAATAGATAAATTTAATATAATTAAATCAGATTTTGTTAAAAATATTTTATTTCTAGAAAATAAAAACAAAGTAGAATTAACAGTTCGTAATATTATAGTTCCGCTAGTAGGGGATCCTTCTTTATCAAGAGAAACTTTAGTAGAATTGACTGGCAATGTATCTAGTAATTCACAATTTCAATTTAAATGGAGTGATAACTACGGTCCAATTATTGTAAGAGTGAATAAAAACGACATTGATATTGTAACTAAATATTTAGCAAGCAAAGATTCAGTAGCGGTATTTTCTCTGAATGTAAAAGAGCAAACTTTGTTTAGTGTTGTCAAAGATTATATGACAATTGGTTTTTTGCATATTTTGCCCAAAGGCTTAGATCATATTTTGTTTATTGTTAGTTTATTTTTGCTTTCTATTCGTTGGGGAGCGCTTATTTGGCAGGTATCAGCTTTTACTTTGGCTCATACTGTAACTATTTTTTTAGGAGCCTTAGGCATTGTTCAAATATCAAGCTCGATTGTAGAGCCCATTATTGCTTTATCGATTGCTTATGTGGCGATTGAAAATATTTTTTTTACTAAACTAACCAAATGGAGGCCGGTTGTTGTATTTTTATTTGGTTTGTTGCATGGGCTAGGTTTTGCTGGAATTTTAAACGAAATAGGAGTTGCCAAAGATTATTTTATTGCGAGTCTTATTTCATTTAATATTGGGGTCGAGATTGGCCAATTGGTTGTTTTATTCTTATGTTTTATAGTATTTGGATATTGGTTTGGTAACAAAGATTGGTACCGAAAGTTTGTAACTATTCCATTGTCCATCATGATTGCAGCAATTGGTTTATTTTGGTTTCTCCAGCGAGTTTCCTTTATTTAATTTTTCATGAAGTTATCGATCATCATTCCTGTTGGCAAAGAAGAAACAAATTTTCATCTTATACAGCAAATTAGAAATCAGTTTGTTGATAGTGAAATTATTTTAGTATGTGACTCTAAATTTGATCGTAAAAATTTAGCCAGCATTAGTTATCATCAACTTTTATTTATTGATAATAGCACAAGAGCCAAGGCTTTAAACGAGGGATCTAGATGCGCAAAATATTCTTACCTTTGGTTTTTGCATTTAGATAGTAATATTAATAATATAACTCCAAAGGATGTAGAGAGATTAGAAGATAATCAATTATATTATTTTTCTTTAGCTTTTGAAAATTCCCTTAATACCTTTAATGCTATTGGAGCAAATTATAGATCTAAACTTTTAAGTATTCCATTTGGTGACCAAGGTTTTTTAATGTCTAAAAAACTATTTTTTTTTATTGGCATGTTTAATGAAGCCATCAGCAGAGGAGAAGATCATGAGTTTATTTGGAGAGCAAAATCTTTAGAGGTTGCTATTACCATGTTAAACAAGACCATTATTACTTCTTCAAGAAAATATGTAAGTAATAATATGTTGCAAACCCTACTTACAGTTTGGCGAACTCTTATTCAAATTATTCAATTTAGAAAAACAACAATTAAAACTATTTATCTTTTTTTCTCCAAAGACCCTTTGTCAATCCAATCAAAAACTAGATTAAGAAAAGAGACAGACGATTATTTTGTGAACGAATTTAATGCTTTGTGCTTATCGATCATGAAAGAAAATATTATGCAGCTTCAAGCAAATAAGACAAATAAAATTGTCTTTGTAAATAATGGTAATGATAATTCTTATATAGAGCGTTTAGGTCTTTCCAATGTTGGGATGATGAATATTTTTTCCTCAGAACTTGGAATTTCAATGAAAGATGCTTATGATTTTTCCTTAGGTTTCGTTGATCAGGTTGTTTTGACTGGTTCTGATATTCCTGAAATTACCCACAAAATACTTGAAAAAACAGCTGATTTACTGCCGGTTAACAATAATATTTTTTATCCAACATATGACGGTGGTTTTTGTATATACGCAACAAAGGATAAAAATGTAGAGACTATTTTTACTTCGGTTCGATATGGTTTGCAGACTACTCTAAGAGACTTTGTTTCTCACTTAACGAATTATCAAATCATAAATAATTTTTTACACGATATTGATACGTTACAAGATGTAAAACAATTATATCAAAAATGGCAAGCTGCTAATAATTTAAGCGAAAAGCAAAAAGAGATGCTGTCTTTTTTAAAAAACAGTAAGTACATCGCATAGAGTATTATTTGATTTTGCAAAAACCATTATTTTTCACATCTAATGCAGCATTAAATTTACTCGACATATTTTGATAAGCAATAATTGCAGTCAGCTCCACAATTGCTTTATCGGAAAAATGTAGTTTTAATTTTTCTTTCAAAGCATCAGTAATAGTTCTGTGGGTATAAGTAATATTTTCTGCATACTCCAATGCAACTTTTTCTTGATCAGAAAAATGTTCACTTGTTTGAGCAACATTAAGGGAATTGATTTTATCCATTTGTTTAGTTGCTTGTGCGTACAAATATGAATTCATATCAATGCAAAATTCACATTCATTGATTTGTGATATGCGAACCGAAATTAATGTTCGCAGTGCTTCAGGTATTAATGCTTTTTTTCTTGAAATGATTTTAAAAAAAAAGTTCATAGCAAACATTAAGGCAGGTACTTTGCCCCATGCTTTAGTAGGATTAAGTTCAAATCCAAATCTTTTTTTTTGCAAGAAAAGAATGATTCTTGAAATAAAAGGTAGTTTATTAGTATTGTTGTCTATCCACATATTGGCATAATTATAAAAAGAATATATCATAGATTGATGCTGAAACGAGATTTTCTTAAAAAAATAGGACAACTTTTTTTGCTTTTTAGTTTTATTCCTAGCAAGGCTTTTGCGGCCATTACAAAAATAGTTAAAACCAATACAGAATGGAAAAAAGTGTTAACCCCAGAGCAGTATGACATTTTACGTAACGAAGGTACGGAAAGACCTTTCACTAGTCCCTTAAATGAAGAAAAACGAGAAGGAGATTATGTTTGTGCTGCCTGCAATACAAAACTATTCCATTCCTCGATGAAATATGACAGTGGCACTGGCTGGCCTTCTTTTTTTAAGCATTACCCAGATGTTATTGGAACGAAAGTTGATTTTAAAATGATTATTCCAAGAACAGAATATCATTGTTTGGTATGCGAAGGACATCATGGTCATGTATTTGATGATGGTCCAGAACCAACAGGTAAAAGATTTTGCAATAATGGAATAGCTTTAAATTTTATTCCAAAAGCATAATATGATAAGATAAATGTATGGTTATTAAAGTTTCACGTTCATCAAAAAGAATTTTTTCTTTTTTAGATCCTATTTATGATTTACTAGAGCCGTTAGCTTATCCAATTATTCGATTTACGGCTGGGGTCATGATGATACCGCATGGTTATGGAAAAGTGTTCGGAGGAATTGAAGGAACATCTAAATTTTTTGCCAGCGCCGGTTTAGAACCAGCTTTAATTTTAGCTTGGTATGTTGGGTTATTAGAACTTATTGGCGGAGCTTTTGTTGCATTAGGTTTGTTAACAAGGCTAATGTCTGCGCAACTAGTCGGTTTATTAGCAGTTGCTACTTTTTATATTCATCTTCCAAGTGGATTTATGTGGGTTAAAGGTGGATATGAATATCCTTTGTTTTGGATGTTAGTTATGATTGCCATAACCATTAAAGGTGGCGAAAAATTTTCGATTGATAATAACCTAGCAAAGGAATTTTAATGAGCTTATCCAATCTTCCTCTTAATAAAGCAGTTATCGTATTTTTAGTATTAGTCGGATTAGTAATTCTGGGAATAACTTTAGTAGTATAGCTTATTACTGAATTAAGCTTTTTTCTTTTTTTAAATACTTGCTCTCAATTTTTAATGCATCAAGAATCGTATGAGGAAAGTATTCATGTGTAATTTTGGTAGCTTGATCTACTAATGAGAATGTTTCTTGTTTATATTGTTCTGAAAACCAAAGGAACCAAGGAATATGAATTTGTTCTTCTGGTGCAATTTTTCTTGGTACACCATGAAGGTATAGACCATGTTCCCCAAGCGACTCTCCATGATCGGACGCATATAATAAAAAACTTTTCTTATTAAGTTTTTGTAACCTTTCAATTAATTGATGCAAAAAATAATCCGTATAAAGAATGGTATTATCAAATGCATTAATTAATTCTTCCTTGCTGCATTCTTGAGGATTATTGGACTTACAACTAGGTTTGAATTGATCAAATTGTGCAGGATATCTTTTATAATAACTTGGGCCGTGACTGCCCATTGTATGAAGGACTATGAGTGTTCGAGAATTATTATTTTTTTTGATTATTGTATCTACCCATTTTAACATTAATTCATCATAAGTATTTTCTTGGTCTGTGATAATTGCAATAGTTTTGTTTTTAATTCGATCGCAAACATTTTTGCAGCTTGAGTTATTCTCAATCCAAGTCACATCCGCTTTGGCTTTATCGATAATGTCAATTAAGTTAGCTTGATATTTTGCTTTTTTGGTATCGTATTGATCATAGTTTCCCACATAAAACATGCAGGGTACTGAAATTTTCGTAAGTGTTCCGCATGAATATGCGTTGGTATAATTAACGATATCTATTTTTTGTAGAAGTGGTGTAGTTTGTTTTTCATAGCCATTGATACTAAAGTGATCAGCTCTAGCAGTCTCACCAACTACCACAATCCCAATAATTTGTTCATTAGGATTTTTGATTGTTGGATTTTCATCTAGTTCAGCAAAGGTTGGCTGGGTTCGAAAACTATGCTTGATAATATTCAATAGACTAGAAATAGAGTAATGGGGAATTGCACTTTTATTTAAATGTTTATTCTGCCTTGCAGTTAATGAGATGTCTTTATAGTCAATCGCTATGAGTCCTATGAGTATTAAGATTGTGCATATGATTAATCCAGTTCTTGATAGTATTTCTTTTTTAACGCTGGGATAAATAATAGTTGTAAAAAACAATGGAAGAGAAGGGATGATTCCTAAAATAAAAATTAACAATACTAGTTTTATACTAATTAGATCATTGATTTCTTGAGTATTTCCTTCAATAACAGCATCCAATAAACTTAAAATAATCCCCTCATCAACTGCCACACCGTAAGTGTGTCTGTAGTAGAAAATACTAGAGGAACATAATAACAATATAAGGATTAGTGGTTTAAGAATATATCTTGCTCCAAATAATAAAATAAAAATAAAAAGCAACCCAAACAATACGAGAAACACTAAAGTAAAAAATAAATTTTCAAAAATTTCAGAGTGGCCCGTTGATAAATCAAAAAATTTATCTAGTTCAAAAATAATAGGATAGTTAAATACAATTGTTATATAGAGGGCATATAAGCTAATAACTGTTAGATAATGAAATTGATATTTTTTTAAATTCATTTTTACAAAATCAAATAACTTAAGTTAATAAATTTACAAGTGATTTGCTATTCTTAATCAATAGAGTGGATTTATTAAAGATTTCCCCATCGCACTGAACAGGAATATTTTGATTAGCAGTAATTTTAAATTCATTACTTTTAACCGTAATAATATTTTTTGATTTTGACAGGTCGCCAAAAAAAATAATTAGAAACACGGAATATAAAAAATTTATTCTTGTTAGATTAGTAAAAATATAACCAACTAAATTTGAGGTAAAAATATTAGCTTGCTTAGTTATCTGGTGAGGACCAGCATAATGGCAAGCATTTGTAATTAAAACCCAATTACCAAAAAAAGTTTTTTTATTGGCAATTATTTTTATGGTTGGCTTTTGCAGAATGAAAAATTGTTTTACAGTTTCAATAAAAAAAATAATTTTTCCAAAGATTTTTTTTAAATTATTATTAATATTTTTAACTATAAAAGCATCAAATCCAATACCTGCCATTAAAATAAATTTTCGATTGTTAATAGTGGGTACATGAATTTTTTTTATTTTTCCTTTGAGAATTATTTTACAAAGATGATTGATATTTTTGGTCACTCCAGATTCAATAGCAACAATATTTGCGGTACCTAGTGGAATAATTGCTACAACAGTTGTTTTGCTAATTCCATTTATAACTTCTTGAAATGTGCCATCACCCCCAGCAACAGCTACAACATCAAATTTATTAGAGAGTTTTTTTGCTATAATAGTTGCATCTCCAGCTTTGCTAGTTTCAAATAAAGTAACTTTGCTCGAATCGGAGAGTTTACGAATGAGTTTTTGTAAAAATGCTTTATTATTAGAGCCAGCTTTAGGATTGCATATAATGGCAATATTCTTCATTTAATAAATAACCAGGTTTTAAGTTAAAGAGTTTTATACTTTATCTTTATATTTTGTCTAAAAATGAGCTTTTTTAATACAACTAAAAAGTGGGTCTTTGTAACAAAAGTTTAACAATT
>VTPD01000029.1 GCA_008638015.1 Pelagibacteraceae bacterium
AGCATGGTGGCGACCCTGATTCAATCGATTTTTGTCACAATGCTGGTTTGAACTATGTTTCTTGTTCTCCATACAGAGTTCCTATTGCCAGATTAGCAGCAGCTCAAGCTAAAATTAGAGCATCACAAAAATAATAATTATTTTTTTATTTCTAAAGAAAAATCAAAATTACGAATACTATGTGTAAGACTACCCATGGATATTCTTTTTACTTTAGTCTTGGCATAAGAAATAATATTTGTTTCATTTATATTCCCCGAAGCCTCTGTCTCCACAGTCTTTGGCAAAAGAGTTAATCCTTTTGTAATAAGAGAAGGCTTCATATTATCAAAAAGAACTCTGTTTATTTTCAAGTCCTTAATTTGTTTGAGCTGATTTAAGTTATCGACTTCCACAGTTATAATTTTTCTTTTTTTGTTATTTTTAATACTTTTTTCAACTATGGATCTGAAATTAACTTCTTTAATAAAATGATTGTCCTTGATGAATATTTCATCACTTAAATTCATTCTATTATTTGTGCCACCTCCAATGCGTACAGCATATTTTTGCAAAACTCTTAAATTAGGTAAAGTTTTTCTGGTACAGCAAATTTTTGTTTTATATTTCTTAGTTTTAGAGACTAAGTAGTTAGTTTTGCTTGCAATCCCTGACATGAAACCCAAAAAATTTAGAGCTGTTCTTTCTGCTTGTAAAATGGAAATCTTCTTTCCCTTGATGGTCATGATAGTTTGATTTTTTTTAACCAAACTTCCATCTCTCTTTTTAATTTGGATAGTTAAGTTTTTATCTATTTTTTTAAAAATTTGTTTTGCAAGCAAAGAACCACAAAGCACACCATGTTCTTTTGCTTTTATATTAGCTAGTACGTTTGTCTTTTGATCTATAAGGGATAGCGATGTGATATCTCCATTTGGGATATCTTCTTTGATTGCTTCGCTAATTATTTTATTAAGAATGAAACTTTTCAAGGGTTTTAATCTTGTCTACCTATTGCAATCATTCTTTCAATGGAGCTTCTTGCACGGTTAATAGTATCGAAATCGATCAATATTTCATTCGTTTTATTTTTTAAGCAATCTAAGATTTTTGGAAGTTCTATCGATTTCATATGAGGACATAAATTACATGGTTTGACAAAATTTACATCAGGATTTTCTATTTCCACATTATCACTCATGGAGCATTCAGTAACGAGGAAAACATTTTTTGGTTTTTTTTCTTTAACATAATTAACCATATGTGATGTTGATCCAGCAAAGTCAGAGGCATTAATAACATCCGGAGGACATTCTGGATGTGCAATAATAGTTAAATCAGGGTAATTTTTTCTAAGCTCATGAATTTCTTTTTCGCTAAATTTTTCATGAACTTCACATTTTCCGTGCCATGAAATAATTTCTACATTGGTTTTGCTTGCAACATATTTTGCTAAATATTCATCAGGTAAAAAAATTACTTTTTTTACTCCCAAAGACTCAACTACCTTAACTGCATTAGCAGAGGTGCAGCATATGTCAGTTTCAGCTTTTACATCAGCTGTCGTGTTTACATAGGTAACAACAGGAACTCCTGGGTGTTGTTTTTTTAATTTTCTAATATCTTCACCAGTTATAGATGCTGCTAAAGAACAACCGGCTCGCATATCAGGTAAATATACTTTTTTTTCAGGTGACATGATTTTAGCTGTTTCAGCCATAAAGTGTACGCCACACATTATAATATTTTCTTCTTTTACTTCTGCAGCTTTAATTGCGAGGGCAAGAGAATCGCCAACGATGTCAGCAACGCCATAAAAAATTTGAGGTGTTTGATAGTTATGAGCTAAAATAACAGAATTCGTTTCTTTTTTTAATTTATTGATTTCATAAATGTAAGGTGCAACAAACGGCCATTCAATATCTGGTACAAAATTTTTAATTCTTTTGTAAATATCTGAAGTATTATTTTTTACTTCTTCAGTGAAATTTAATTGGCTTTGCATAATTCAAATAATATCAAATTAATTTAAATTGTTATTGTATAATTGTCACATTTATATCTATCTTAATAAAGTCATGATATGATTTTTCAATTATTATTCATAATTAAAGCGATCATGCTGGAATTGGTAGACAGGCACGGTTGAGGGCCGTGTGGGCTTAGCCTGTAAGAGTTCAAGTCTCTTTGATCGCACCAAAATTAATCTATTCTAATTAAATATTTAACCAGTAGGGTTTAATAATTTTAATAGAAGCGCTATCCAAGTTTATGGACTGCTTGAATAATAACTCCTCTTCTTCAATTTTAATAAGCGCAAAGCAATGAGGGTCCGTAGAAATGATTTTTCCAATGATTTTATCATTCAGTTTAATGGTCTCCTGTTCTTTAGGCTGGCCATTTAATATTTGAACCGGAAGCAGTCTTCTTCTAATCTTTTCTTTTAAATTCATTCTTGCTGTATTTTCCTGTCCGACAAAACAGCCCTTTTTAAAATCAACACCGTGTAATTCTTTTAAATTTAACTCAAGCGAAAATATTTGATTAAGAATATCTTTAGAGAGAAATTCAAAAAAACCAATATTATGACAAAGTTTTTGGTAAGTCTGAATTGGTAGTGTTTGCAAGTTTAATGTTTTTACAAATTCTTCTGCTTTGTTTTTTTGAATAATACCGTGAATTCCAAATTCTGATATTCTTGTATCATTAAAAAAAATACCAAATTCATTAACCATAGTTGACCCAAGTATTTTTTTAGATGATTCAAAAATTCCCTTACTATCTACATTAATAAATAAAGAGAGTAATTCTTCATCCTTTTTTACGAACACTACATCAGATCGTAATTTATAAATGGTTAATCTTGTAATTAAATCATCGATATCATTTTTATTGCATTGAATTAAGAAATCTTCCCCAGACTGAATAATATTAAAATCATATAAGAATTTACCTTGGGGTGACAATAAAGTTGAATAAATAGATTGTTCTTTTGATACATGCCGAATGTCATTTGAGATAATATTTTGTAAAAATTCTATTTTATCTTTACCCGTAATCAAAAAAATTGATTTATGTGATAAATGGATAGCAAAATCACTGTTCATATGAATAGTTTTTGTATATTAACTTATTAAATATTATGTCCAATAATTATACCTTAATTCTTAAAAATGCTCATTGCTATATTGATAAAAAATTAGTTGATGCAGATTTAGGAATTAAAGACAATATCATTACCAAAATTAATCCACCAATTCACGAAGAGGCTGACAAGGTTCTTGATGCCACTGGGCTAGCTATCTTTCCGGGTATCATTGATACACAAGTTCACTTTAGAGAACCAGGCGATCCACAAAAAGAAACCTTGGAAAGCGGTAGTAAAGCAGCTGTGCTAGGAGGGGTTACCGGAGTGTTTGAAATGCCTAACACTTCACCACCAACAGATAGTGTGGAAAGATTTGAAGAAAAATTAACAAGGGCTGCGAATAGAATGTATTGTAACTATGCATTTTACTTTGGTGCTACGGAACAAAATTCAAATCATCTAGAGGTTACCAAGGATCTTAAAGGTTGTTGTGGTGTTAAAATGTTTGTTGGATCATCCACAGGTAATCTTTTGGTCAAAGACGATAAATATATTGAGCAAGTTATTAAAAATTCTCCTCGTATTGTCTCTATTCATTCTGAGGATGAAAACATGCTTATTGAAAGAAAAAATAAAATTATCAAAGGGGATGTGCAGTCTCATTATGTTTGGAGAAGTCCAGAATGTGCAATGGAATCCACAAGAAAAGTTGCTAACTTTGCAAAAAATTTAAAAAAAAGAATTCATGTTTTGCATGTTTCTACTAAGGATGAAATTGATTTTTTACGTGATTATAAAAATTATGTCAGTGTAGAAACTACGCCTAATCATTTAAGTTTGTTTGCACCAGATTGTTATGATCAGCTAGGAACTTTTGTTCAAATGAACCCTCCAGTTAGAGAAAAGTCGCATATGGAAGGGATTTGGAAAGGTGTTTTAGATGGAACAGTGGATGTTATTGGATCAGACCATGCTCCTCACACGAAGGAACAAAAATTACAAGAGTATCCTTTAAGTCCATCCGGAATGCCAGGTGTACAAACTATATTTCTTTTAATGCTTAAGCATTATTTGGATGGAAAAATTGAGCTAGAAAAAGTGATAAACCTTCTATCCGAAAGACCTTGTTCATTATTTGGAATTAAAAATAGAGGAAAAATAGAGGAAGGGTATATTGCAGATTTAACTGTCGTTGACATGAATAAAGAATTTACAATTTCAAATGACTGGATCGCAAGTAATTGCAAATGGTCACCTTACGACGGTTGGAAAATCAAAGCTAGTCCCTTTGGCACTATCATCAATGGTAATGTTTCAGTTTGGGATCAGGTGCTTGATGAAAAAAAATACGGAAAACCGCTAGAATTTAATTAGAACTTTTCTTTAATTCTGAAAGCTGAGATTTTAATTTCTCTAATTCTTTAGATAGCTCACTTAGATCTGTCTTTTCTTCTTTTGCTTCTTCTTTCTTAGATTTAGATCCATTAGTAGGAAATTGAAAATATTTTTGGAAATCAAAAGGATTAAATTTCATCATTCCATCTAAGCCTTTAGCAAAAATATTATTAGAGTTTGCAAAACCATGCATGCCATTTAAAAAATTAAACATGTCTGACGCTTGGTTGTTTTCATTAAATAAAATGATTTGCTTTAAAAAATCTTCAGGAATTAAATTAGTGGTTCCTGCAGTTTGTCTTTCCAGGAGTATCTGCAACAAAATAGAAGATGTAATATTTTTTTTACTATCAACATCTGTGATTTGAAAATTAATCTTCTTTTTAATCAAATCGACAATGTCTTCTTGCGTTATATACGAGCTAGTATCGGTATTATAAAGTCGTCTATTCGAGTATTTTTTGATTTCAACTGTCATGATTATTTTTCTACCACGTATTCACCAGGGGCGTTGTAGATCGGTTTGAATTTGCCTGCAATCAATTCTTTCGGTTGTTTAGCTTTCCCTGAAAATTGTTCTAACCAGCTAATCCATTGTGGCCACCAGGATCCATCTTTTTTATCAGCTGAATCTAACCATTGCGTAGGATTAGTTGTTACATCAGAGTTATTATTTTCATAAAAATATTGTTTACCAGGTTTAGCACCTTTGCCTTGAATGATACCTGCAATATGTCCTGAGTTTGCTAGGATAAATTTACATTGGTTACTATAATTTTTAAGACCAGAAAAAACAGACTTCCAAGGTGCAATATGATCTTCCGTTGTTGCGACATGAAACATTGGAGTTTTGATTTTGCTTAAATCTAAAAAAAGATCTTTGAATTTATATTCTTTTTTTACGATCTTATTATTTAAATACATGGAACGTAGATAATCACTGTGCAATTTTGCAGGCAGTCTTGTTGAATCACTATTCCAATACAGCATATCAAACGCTGAGGGTTTATTACCTAGTAAGTAGTTATTTACGACGTAATTCCAGTATAAATCACCAGGTCTTAGGAAGTTAAATGCAGCAGCCATATCTTTTCCATCAAAGAAGCCAGTCTTATTCATTTGTTCTTCTATTGCTTTAATTTGTTCCTCACTAATAAAGATTCCAAGGTCACCTGGATCTGTAAAATCAATTAGACTTGCAAAAAAAGTTGCAGAATTAATTTTGTATGGAATTGGCTTTTGCTCTAAGTAGGCAAGCACCATTGCAACCAATGTTCCACCCACACAATAAGAAGCTAAATTAATTTCTTTTGATTTAGTTTCTTCACATGCAATTTCTATCGCTTTTAGTACACCTCGATCAACATATTCTTCAAATCCAAAATCTTTACTGTCACTCGTAGGATTTTTCCATGAAACTAAAAAAGTATTCATTTTATTTTCTACTAAATATTTCATCATTGATTTCTTTTCATTGAGATCCATGATGTAAAATTTATTAATAAATGGTGGTATGATTAATAAAGGCTTTTCAAATTGCGTATCTGTTTCTGAATTGTAATGTATTAATTCAAAAACATCATTTTTAAAAATAACTTTGCCAGGAGTTGTGGCTAAATTTTCTCCAACTTTAAAATCATCAAAACTAGTTTGTGAAATAAATAATTTATTTGGATGTTTTAAATAATCTTGTCTAAAATTTTCAAATCCTCTAATTAAATTATTTCCATTTTCTTCAAATGTTTTCATTAATACTTGAGGGTTAGAAAATACAAAATTACTTGGTGAGAATGCCATATTTAATTGTTTAATATAAAATCTCATTAATTCTTTTTGTTTAGGATCGGGAAACTCAACGGATTCAATTAAGCTTTCTAATAATTGAGAAGTAATTAAATAAAATTGTTTTACAAAATCAAAAAATAAATTTTGCGTCCATTCTTCAGATGAAAATCTTTTATCTGTCTTATCTTCTTTTGTGATGGGCAATGCTTCTTGATTAGATAATTTTGAAACAAAATAAAAATTTAAGGAAGTAATTTGAGTCATCCACTTATTAATATGATCAAAATAAATATTAGGATTTTTTCCTACTTCGGATGTAAATTTTTGAAAACTTTCTAAAATTTTATTTGTTGTTGGAGAAATAGAATTTAATAAATCCATTGTGCTAAATTCTTTTTTAGAAGAATTATTTGTTTGGGTAGTTTTATTTTGGGAAAAGTTTGCCAAATTTCCCTCCACAAAGTTGTTGTAAATTTTTACGTTATTATCAAATATGTCTTTTAATTCTTCAAATTTTGGGTATTCCATATCGCTATTATTGTTACCTATGTTAGAGCTGTTATTTTTTGATTTATTCATTGTGTGCCATTATTTATGATGTATGATGTGCTTTTGCAACATATAAATATTGCGATACAATATATAAATAATGCATTGCAATAAAAATATTTGTTTAAAATCAATAATTTATCATTTTTATAAAAATTATCTATTGTAATATTTTGCATCGCAACATATATAGTCCTCAACTTAAATTTAACTATAGGAGTAACAATGTTTAATACTACTAACCCTTTTGAAATCTTTGATTTTCAAAAAATGTTATCTGCAGCTAAAATGCCAAATTTAGATGTAAATTCTGAAGGTTTAATCAACGCTCAGAAAAAAACTATGGAAGCTATCGCTGGTGCTTACAAAGCATCTTTTGATGGAGTTTCTGCATACACTAAAAAACAAGTTGAAATTTTAAATGCTGCAATTTCTACTGCAAAAGAAGCAACTTCTGAAATCGCTAAAGGTAACCCTCAAGAATCAGTATCTAAATCTTTAGATTTAGTGAAAAAAGCTATCGTTGAGGCTCAAGCGAATGCAGCTGAATTAGCTAAAATTAACGAAAAAACTGCTAAAGAAGCTTTCGAAATTTTGAATGCTAGATTTTTAGACAGTATTTCTGAAATCAAAGCTGTAGTAGCTGAGAAAAAATCAGCAACTGCATCTGCTTCAGTAAAAAACTAAGTTAATAATTAAATTTTCAAGATCGGTTTGCACCCCCCCTTTTAGCAAATCGATCTTGAGATTTATTATATTAGGGAATATATAGCTTATCATGAAAAAACTTGCATTGGTTACAGGTGGTACACGAGGGATAGGAGCTGCAATAGCTCGAAAATTACAAGAAGATGGTTTTGAAGTAGTTACAACTTTTATTGGACGTCCAGATGCTGCAGAAGCATTCACAAAAGAAACTGGAATTAAAACTTATAAATTTGATGTTGCGTATTTTGAAAGTTGCAAAGATGCAATTTTAAATATTGAAAAAGATTTTGGCAGAAGTATCGATGTCGTCATCAATAATGCTGGAATAACAAAAGATAGATTTTTACATAAAATGTCTGCAGATGAATGGAATGCAGTCATCAATACAAATTTGAACTCATGTTTTAATATTACAAGAAACGTAATTGAAAAAATGAGAGAGAAAAAATTTGGAAGAATTATTTCAATTAGTTCGATTAATGGAATTAAGGGACAAATTGGACAAGCAAATTACTCAGCTGCTAAGGCTGGTATCATTGGATTTACAAAAGCCATTGCCCAAGAAAATGCAAACAAAGGCATTACGGCAAATGTGATAGCTCCAGGTTATGTTGGAACGGACATGGTAAAAAAAATAGATCCAAAAATTTTAGAAGGAATTGTTTCTCAAATCCCCGTTGCACGATTGGCAGATCCAAGTGAAATAGCTGCATTAGCTAGCTACTTAAGTAGCGATCTTGCAGGCTTTATCACTGGAGCTACATTCAACATCAACGGTGGTCAGTACATGCAATAACATTATTCATTCAATCAGGAGGAAGAAAAACAAATGTCTAACAATAAAGAAATAGTAATCACAAGTGCGTTTAGAACAGCTATTGGCTCGTTTGGCGGTACTTTATCAGCTATGCCAGCATCTCAATTGGGTTCTGAAGTTATTAAAAAATGCTTGGAGCATTCTGAGCTAAAAGGCAAAGATGTTGATACAGTATTTATGGGTCAAGTGTTGCAAGCTGGAACAGGACAAAACCCTGCTAGACAAGCTGCAATGGGAGCTGGAATTCCTAACGAAACTATTTCAAGCACAATTAACCAATTATGCGCATCTGGTTTAACTTCAGTTGGCTATGCTTATAATTCAATTTTATTAGGCGAAGCTAATATTGCTGTTGCTGGTGGACAAGAAAACATGAGCAGCTCTCCGCACGCTATGATGTTACGAAATGGTGTGAAAATGGGAACAGGTTCTTTAGAAGACACAATGTTAAAAGATGGATTAACTTGTGCATTCAACAATTATCATATGGGAATTACTGCAGAAAATGTTGCAGAAAAATTTCAAATTAGAAGAGAAGAGCAAGATACATTTGCAGCTTCATCGCAAAGAAAAGCAATGGAAGCAATTAAAGCAAATAAATTTAAAGATGAAATAGTTCCAATCAAAGTTAAAGTAAAAAAAGATGAAATTACTTTTGATACAGATGAATATCCTAAAGATGGAGTAACAGTTGAGAAATTAGCAAAGTTACGTCCAGCTTTTAAAAAAGATGGAACGGTTACAGCAGGTAATGCATCAGGAATTAACGATGGTGCTGCTGCTCTAGTTTTAATGACTGCTGAAGAAGCAAAGAAAAGAGATATTCAACCTCTTGCTAAAATTGTTTCTTGGGCTGTATGCGGTGTTGATCCTTCCATTATGGGAACAGGTCCAATTCCAGCTTCTAAAAAAGCTTTAGATAAAGCTGGTTGGGGAGAAGATCAATTAGATTTAATTGAAGCAAACGAAGCATTTGCAGCGCAAGCAATTGCTGTAAATAAAGAATTAGGCTTTACACCTGATAGAGTTAACGTAAATGGTGGAGCAATTGCATTAGGTCATCCAATTGGAGCTTCTGGAGCAAGAGTATTAGTTTCTCTTATTCATGAAATGACGAAAAGAAAAGCTAAAAAAGGTTTAGCTACTTTGTGCGTTGGCGGTGGAATGGGTATCGCAATGTGCATTGAAAGAAATTTCTTAAATCACAAATAATTATTTTAAAAGATTT
>VTPD01000011.1 GCA_008638015.1 Pelagibacteraceae bacterium
AAGCAGTCATCGCATCAAACATTGCAGTCATTGCCCAATGAAGCTCTTCACTACCCCCAGCAAACATAACTTTTTGTTTTCCATATTGAATTAATTCCATGGCATTACCAATTCCATGCCCGCTAGTTGCACACGCCGAGCTAATTGTGTAATTCACTCCTTTAATTTTAAAAGGAACTGCTAACGTAGCAGAGGCAGTACTAGCCATGGTTCTTGGCACAATAAATGGACCCATTAATTTTGGAGTTTTAGCTCTAGTTTTGTCTACAGATAAAACAACATTCTCAATGGAAGGACCCCCCGATCCCATAATAATTCCTGTATCAAAGTTACTTACTTCGTTTTCTTCAAGTCCAGAATCGGCAATTGCTTCTTTCATTGCTATATAATTATAGGCTGATCCTGCACCCATAAATCTAATGGTTTTACGATCTACATGGTCCTCAAGTTTGATGTTGGGTTTTCCATGAATATTACTTTTTAAATTATATTCTTTATATTCCTCAGAATAAGAAATCCCTGATTTTGAATTAAGTAAAGATTGGTAAACTTCCTCTTGGTTGTTTCCTAAACATGAGACAATACCAATTCCAGTTATAACTACTCTTTTCATTATTCCCCCTTAAACAAACCTACTTTTAGGTTTTTTGCTTTATAAATCTCTTTATTATCAGCCAAGAGTATTCCATCTGCTAAGCCAACACAAGTTTCTGCTTTTCGTAAAATTCTTTTAATATTAATTATATATTTAGCTAATTTAATTTCTTGGGTAACTTCACCTACAAATTTTACTTCCGCTACTCCCAAAGCTCTTCCTTTTCCAGGATTTCCATCCCAACCAAGAAAAAAACCCACTAACTGCCACATAGCATCTAAGCCAAGACAACCTGGCATAACTGGATCCTTTTTAAAATGACAGTCAAAAAACCAAAGATCTTTTTTAATATCTAATTCAGCTTCAATTAATCCCTTATGAAATTCACCACCCGTATTATTGATGGTAGTAATTCGATCAAACATAAGCATAGGCGGCAAAGGAAGTTTTGCATTTCCTTCGCCAAACATATCACCATTTCCACAGCTGATAAGTTCGTCGTAATTATAACTATTTTTTTTATTCATTTTTTGGAAAAGTTATTTTGATATAAATTTATACTTTATTTAGCTTTTATTATAAATATTTTTATCCAATTAATTACTTAATAATTTCATCTTTATTCAAGCCCCACAGACCTTTTCTTTTTACCCATCCTTTAAAATCTGTATTTTTAATCCTGCACCAATCTAGAGAACATTTTTCTATTAAACCAATGTTTTGTTTTTGTAATTTATATAATGGTTGAGAAAAAATAGTTGGTTTTTTAAATACTAAAGTTTCATCTTCAATAAATAAAACAGATCGTTTTCTAGATAATTGAGATATGTGCACCCATCCATAATCATTTTCGAAATCTTTAACTTTTCTCCAATTATAATATTCATCAACAATAGCTACGGGAAAATTTTTTTTTTCATAAACCCATTTAATGGGAGAGGTTTTGGAAGGAGCCATCCGTACGTTTACTTTATTATTTTTTAAACTTAAGTACTTGATATTTGTATCTGAAAAAGCTTGAGGATGAATATAGAGTGAAAAAAATATTATAAAAAAAATAATTTTTTTCATTTCTTAGTGTTTGCAATTTTTATTTTTAGATAATGTGATAAGTCTAAAATCTGTTTTATCAAGATCTACGTGTAGTATTTTTCCACATAAGGTATTTTTACCAGATATTATTTCTTTCATTGTTTCATTAGCCATTAATATTCCTATCAGCCCGGTGACGGTTCCCAATATTCCTTCAGCCTGACAATCTTGCCTGTCCTCTACTGGTTCTACTGGCATAAAACATCTTAAGCATGGAGACTTAATTTTTTTAGATTGAAAATTAAAAACGAAAAGATGTCCAATAAATCTGCTTACTGCACCGGTAATTAATATTTTTTTTTCTTTTAAACAACTATCATTTATTTCTAATTTACTTTTAAAACTATCAGTACAATCTAAAATAATATCATAGTTGTTTATTATTTTTTTTATATTTGCTTTATTAATTTTGATAGGAAAGGTTTGAATTTTAATTTTGTTATTAATGTCTAGTATTTTTTTTTTAGCAATAGTCGTTTTTAGTTTTCCAATATCTTTTTTTTCAAATAAAATTTGTCTGTGTATATTGGAGAGAGATACCCTATCTGGATCAACAATGCCGAAATGTTCGACTCCTGCTCTAGCTAAATAATTAAGTGCCGGCGTTCCTAGACCGCCAATACCAATGATTAAAACCCTTGAATTTAAAAGTTTTTTTTGACCTATGATGCTAATTTTTTTTAAATTTATTTGTCCAATATATCTATTAATTTGTTCTTTAGATATTTGCATGGTTAAACGCCAGTTGATCCAAATCCACCCTCACCTCGAATAGTATCCGGTAAATCATTTGTTTCAGATAAAACAACTTTGGTAATGGGACACACAACCATCTGAGCAATTCTTTCGAATTTTTTAATAATAAAATCCTCTTTGCCTAAGTTTATTAATAATACTTTAATTTCACCTCTATAATCAGAATCGATTGTACCAGGAGTATTGACTACTGAAATTCCTTTTTTGTAAGCAAGTCCAGATCTTGGCCTAATTTGTATTTCTAAATTTTCAGGAATAGCAATTGACAATCCTGTTGGAATTAATTTTCTTTCACCTGGTTTTAATATTATTTCTTCTGATATATATGCCTGCAAATCCATACCAGAAGATCCTGACGTTTCATAAGCAGGTAAGTTTACATCTGAATGTAATTTTTTAATTAAAATTTTTTGCATGATTTACTTTTATATTATTAATTACTCTACTTACAATTTCAGCTGCAATTTCAGATTTTGATACTTTTGAAATTTTTTCTGTTTTTTGATCTTTATAAATAATGGTCACTTCATTATTTTCAGAATTAAAGCCAATACTTTTATCAGAAACATCATTAGCAATAATCCAGTCACAGTTTTTCTTTTGTAATTTTTTTAATGAATTTTCTAAAATATTTTTTGTTTCGGCAGCAAAACCAACTACAAGCTTAGGTCTAAATTGATTGTGATTAGAAAGATATTCTAAAATATCAATGTTTTTATTTAATTTGAGGCTGTATTCGTTTTCTAATTGATCTTTTTTTATTTTTTCGCTTTCAAAATGAGGATAAAAATCAGCAACTGCTGCCGTACAAATTGCAATATCTGCTGGTAATTCATTTTGACAAGATGCAAACATTTCTTTGGCACTTGTAACTTTCACTACTTTCATATTTTTAGGATAATTAATATTCGTTGGTCCTGTAATTAAGGTAGTATTAAAGCCTGATTCATATAGTTTTTTTGCAATTTCATAACCTTGTTTGCCCGAAGATTCATTGGAAATATATCTAACCGGGTCCATATATTCCCTTGTTGGTCCTGCAGTGACAATGGCCTTAATGTTAGAGAATATTTTATCTTTACCAAAAAAGTATTGTTCCAGAGTTTTTTCTATTTCATTAATAGATGACATTTTCCCCTCGCCCACCTCGCCACAAGCAAGCTCTCCAACAGCTGGACCAATAAATTTGTAATTAAATGAGATTAATTTTTGAATATTTTCTTGTGTTGCTTTGTTATTCCACATCTCTACATTCATTGCGGGAACTAGAAAAATATCTTTATTGGAAGCTGTGACTACAGTTGTAATAAAGTCATCAGCAGCACCACTGGCAAGTCGCGATAATAAATTCGCAGTTGCTGGCGCAATTAAAACAATGTCACTCCATCTTGAAAGAGCAATGTGATCCATTTCCACTTCATTATGAATATCAAATTTATTTTCATAAACTTTGTTTTGCGATAATGATGCAATGGACAACGGTGTAATAAATTCTTTAGCTGTCTCAGTTAATATCGTTTTGATTTCATAATTTTTTTTCTTCAAATTACGAATAAGGTCAAGAATTTTATAAGCAGCAATTCCCCCTGAGATAATAAGTAGTATTTTTTTAGTGTTAGTATTCATATTTATTTAAATAAAAGCAATCCAAGTATAACAACAACAAGAACTTTAATGATAAATGAATTTTTTTCTTGTTTAAGTCTATTTTTCTCCAGTTCTAAACTCTTGGAAATAGAAGGGCTATAATTTTGAGAGCTATTGCCACTGATAAATAGTTCTAAAGCTTGTGTAGCCTGATCCATAACGTTAGGAAGTTTTGGCATTTTTTCAGCAACATCTCCTGCTGTTTCTAAAATTTGGTCAATTTTATTTTTAGGGCTCATTTGCCTTGTTAGCCAACCCTCTAGAATTGGCTTTGATATTTCCCATATATTTGCATTTTCATCTAAGGATCGCGCAACTCCTTCAACTACAACCATATTTTTTTGTAATAACAAAAGTTGTGGTTGTGTTGCCATGTTAAATTTTTCCGTAATTTCAAAAAGTTGTGCAAGTAATCTTCCAGCAGAAATATTTTTAATTGATTGGCCAAAAATAGGCTCGCCAATAGATCTTAGGGCTTGTGAAAAAGACTCCTTAGATTCATCAGCTGGAACTAAGCCAGCTTTAAAATGAACGTCAGCTACTTTTTCATAATCTCTTTGGATAAACCCATACAATATATCTGCTAGGTATTTACGGTTATCTTTGTCTAATCTTCCCATAATTCCAAAATCGACTGGAATAATATTTCCTTCTGTATCTACAAATAGATTTCCTTGATGCATATCTCCATGAAAAAAACCATCCCCTACAGCTTGACGTAAAAAGTTTTGAATGACTGCTTTTGCCAATTCAGGTTTATTGATTTTAGCTTTTTCAATTTGTTGCATGTCACGAATTGGTATTCCCTCTACCTTTTCCAAGGTTAACACTCTTTTGCTTGTATAATCCCAAAAAATAGAGGGAACTTTGAAGTATGGATCACCTTTGGTGTTATTTTTAAGCTCATTTGCAGCAGCAGCCTCAAATCTAAGATCCATTTCAATACTTGTTATTTCTTTAAGTAAATGAACAACTTCGACTAATTTCAGCCTTCTTGTTTTTGGCAAAACTAATTCTACCAAATAAGCAAAAAGCATTAATGCATCTAATTCTTTGTTAAATATTTTTTCTATATTGGGTCTTAGAATTTTAATAGCAACTTGTTTGTTTTCATTTTCAATTGTAGCAAAATGAACTTGCGCAATAGAAGCAGCAGCAATTGGCTCACTTAAATTAGTTATTTTTTTATAATTTTCTTCTCCTAGTTCTTTTTCCAAGCTTAATTTTGCAATATTTAAGCTAAACGGTTCCATTCGATCTTGAAGTTTTTGCAAGTCTTTTGCTAAAACTTCTCCTACAATATCAGGTCTTGTACCTAGAAATTGTCCAAGCTTGATAAAAGTTGGTCCTAATTTTTTTAGTGCATAGGTTAGTTTTTCATTTGCAGGAATTTCACTAGAAACTTTTTTTTCTGAAAATGAAAATCCTAAAATTTTTACTAATAATTTCACTATCCAGGGAGGATCGTAAATTTCTTCAAAGTAGCTTAATGCATCAGATTTAGCAAAAGCTCTACCTATTTTAAAAAGAGTAATTAGTTTTTCTATCATTTATATTTTCCAAGCCGTATGTATTGAGACAATGCCACCCATTAAGTTTACGTAATTTACATTTTTAAATTTATTCATTTCTAACATTTTTTTAAATTCATCTTGACTATAAAATTTTTGAATACTTTGAGTAAGATATTCATATGGTTTTTTATCGCCGATGACGATCTCACCAATTTTTGGGATTATTTTGGAGTAAGTATTATAGAGCTCTTTTAATAGTGGTTTTTTTACTTTAAAAAACTCCATACATACAAATTTCCCACCTTTTTTTGTTATCCTATAAGCCTCTCGTAATGCCAACATGGGATCAAATGTATTTCGAATACCAAAGCTAATAACATAAGTGTCAATTGTTGAATTTTTTAATGGGATATTTTCTGCAAGAGCACAAATTTCTTCAATATTTTGATATCGAGAAAAAGAAGCAGATCCTTTTTTGAGCATCAAATGATTAGGATCAATTCTATAAATTTTCTTAAAATTTTGATCTTTGCATAATAATTTTGCAATATCGCCAGTACCGGAAGCCATATCTAAAATAATTTTATTTTTATGATTTTTTAGAGAATTCATTAATTCTTTTTTCCATAATCGATGAGTTCCTAATGACATAATATCATTCATCAAATCATACTTATCATGAACTTGATCAAAGACATTTCTTACAATCTTTTTTTTATTAATTGATTTTGCGCTTTTCATTTTCCTATATACAAATATAAAAGTTTGATCTTTTATAATAGTTTTATTTTATGCCAGAATTACCAGAAGTAGAAATAACGAAAAAAACACTACAAAAGCATGTAGTTGATCAGACTATTCAAGATTTACAGATTAAAAATAGAAATTTGCGATATAAAATTGATAATGAATTTAAAAATAAAATAGTAAAAAAGAAGATAGTCAATATTAGCAGAAGATCAAAATATTTAGTTTTTTTACTATCAGATGGAAATTATTTTATTATCCATCTTGGAATGTCTGGTAGATTATTAATTGCTAACAAAAAGCAAAAGAAATTTTTGGATACAAGTTTTTATGCAAGTCACCCAGCAATTAAAAAACATAATCATGTGTATTTTTTGTTTAAGAAAAAAATTTTAATATATAACGACACTAGAAGATTTGGCTTTATTAAATATTATAACTCAAAAGAGTTTTTAAATTGTCAACATCTTATCAATTTGGGTGTGGAACCTTTATCAAGTGAATGTAATTTTGCACAGCTTAGCCAAAAAATAAAAAAATATAATAAATCTATCAAAAATGTATTGATGGATCAGACTTGTATAGCAGGGTTAGGCAATATTTATGTCAACGAGGCTTTGTTTTTATCTAAAATCCATCCTGAAAGAAATTCGTTGCGAGTTGATGCACCAGAACTTAAAAAATTATTACAAGCAATTAAAGATATTTTAAAAAAATCAATTAGACTTGGTGGATCAACTATAAAAGATTTTCACAACTCGGAGGGGAAAATAGGATCATTTCAAAACTATTTTAAAGTTTATGGTAGGGAAAATGAAAAATGCACACGATCTAGATGTGGTGGAATGATAAAAAAAATTACCATAGGCGGTAGAGCAAGTTTTTTTTGTAATATTTGTCAGCAATGATTGTTGTTGACCAGATTTTCACCACAAGATATAAGTCACCGCGTTTATGGCAAATACAAAATCAGCAAAGAAAAAAACCAAAGTAATTAAGAAGAAAACAGCTATCAATAGAGTTCGAATTGGTAAGTATAAAGGCGCTATTTCTCAGATGGAAGACATTATTAAGTCTGGAGATAAAGCTAAGGCCTTAAAGTATTTTGACACACTTCAATCGCAGTTAATGAAGGTATCTAAAAAAGGTTCTATCAAAAGACAAACTGCTTCAAGAAAAATTTCTAGAATTTCCAAAAAAATATCTAAATTAAAATAACTTATTTTTTTAATTTTATTTTAGTAATCATTTGTATGAGTACTCACTCCTGAGTTGTGAATTTATTTTTATTTATCATCACTTAATAGTTGTAAAAAAATAAATTATTTTTTTTTAAACTTCACTTTTTGGTAGAAATATTTTTTTTTATTATAATAAAAAAAATTCTTGCGATACATTCATAAGTGTATAAAACACGGTTTCTAAATTTTTATGAAAATTACCTCAGCGTTACAAGATACTAGTGACCTTAAAAAAAATTGGTCCGAAGTACAATTAAAATTAAAAGAAACATATGGCGTGGATGTATTTAAAAGCTGGATACAAAATGTTGAAGCAAAAGAAATCAACCACAATTCCTTAACATTAATTGTAAAAACAAGATTTGTTCGTGATTGGATTGTTTCTCATTATGCAGATAAAATTTTAGATTTTTTTCAAAAATTAAATCCAGTTGTAACCAGAATTCAATTTGAAATTCATGAAAGTTTTTATAATGCAAAAAGTGCAGACACAAATATTGTCGATTTTAATACTGGTTCTAAGATAGTAAATATTCAAGATAATGGTTATGCTGCAAATCGTTTAGATCATAGATTAACTTTTTCTAATTTTGTTGTTGGTGAAAGTAACCAATTAGCCTTTTCTGCAGCTAAAAGAGTTTCCGAAAGTTTAGGTCATTATAACCCTCTATTCATTTATGGTTCCGTCGGCCTTGGCAAGACACATTTGCTAAACGCAATTGGTAATGAATTAAAAAAAACAGATAAAAAAATTATTTATTTATCCGCAGAACGATTCATGTATCAATTTGTGAAATCTATTAAAAATAAAGATACGCAAAAATTTAAAGATGTATTTCGAAATGCAGACGTTTTGATTTTAGATGATATTCAATTTATTAGCGGTAAAGAAGTTACCCAAGAAGAGTTTTTCTATACATTTAATAGCCTCACTGAAAACCAATCGCAGGTTATTATTTCTTGTGACCGATCCCCGAATGACCTCGACAGAATTCAAGATAGAATTAAATCTAGATTGTCAGGTGGTTTAGTGGTCGATATTCAGTCGCCCGATATAGCTTTAAGACTGCAAATATTAAAAAATAGATGTAAAACTGAAGAAACGTACTTTGGCAAAGAAGTACTAATTAATGATGAAATTCTATCGTTTATTGCAAATGAATTTAAATCAAGCGTTAGAGACATGTTGGGAGTATTAAACAGAATTATTGCTTCATCAAGAATTCAAAACAAAACACCTACTTTGCAAGATGCAAAAATGATTTTGAAGGATTTGTTGAGCAATATGAAAGCTATTATTAGCATTGAAGATATTCAAAAATTAGTTGTGAGTTATTATAATCTACCAATGGCTGATTTTTTATCTTCAAGAAGGTCACGACATATTGCTAGACCTAGGCAAGTAGCGATGTATTTGGCTAAAAAATTAACAACAAAATCACTACCCGAAATTGGAAGGAAATTTACAGGAAGAGATCATACAACTGTTATTCATGCCATAAAAAAAATTGAAGAATTAATGGCTGCAGACAAAAAATTTGAATACGAAGTTCAAGATATAAGTAATAAAATCTTAAAAAATAATTAACATGGAAATTAAAATAGATCGTGACATTTTTTTAAAATGTTTAACGCATATACAGGGCGTTGTAGAAAAAAAAAATACTCTACCTATTTTATCTAATGTATTAATAGAAGCTTTTGAAGATAAAATACAAGTTTCAGCAACAGATTTAGATATTATTATAACTGAAAAAATCAGTGCGGAGGTGTTGCAACAAGGATCTACTACAACCACAGCCCAAGTATTATATGACATTGTCAGAAAACTTCCGGCAGGGTCCAATATTCATTTAAATTTACAAAATGACAAAAGATTAAAGTTAATTTCAGGAAAATCTGATTTTAACCTTACTTGCTTACCTGCTACCGAGTTTCCTATTTTAGAAGACTCTATCGAAACAGATTATGTAGAAGTAAAGTCAAAACATTTGTTGAAATTATTGAATAAAACAAAATTCTCTATTTCCAATGATGAAACAAGACATTATTTAAATGGAATTTATTTACATAAAACAGAAGATGATAATCAAAATTTAGTTGCTGTAGCAACAGATGGACATCGACTAAGTAAAACACAAATTATGTTAGAGGAAGATAAGAGTTTTCACCCTGTTATACTTCCTAAAAAAACTATTTTTGAAATAATTAATATCATTAGCGAAGAGGGTGATACTCCAATTAAGATATTATCTGTACGTTCTAAAATAAAATTTATTATTAAAGATATTATTTTGATATCAAAGGTTATTGATGGAAAATTCCCAGATTATGAAAGAGTCATACCAAAAGATACGAGAAAAGAAGTTAAAGCAAAAGTAGCTGATTTTATTAGTGCCGTTGATAGAATTAAATCATTATCCTTAGACAGAAAAGGCGTTATTAAAATTAATATCGAAAACGGAAAACTTCGTTTTTTTGTGAATGATACTACTTCTGGAGAAGGAATAGAGGAAATTAGCGCTAATTATGAAGGTGAGAATTTAGAAATAGGCTTTAATTCAGGTTATTTAATGGATGTTGCAAACTGTATTCAAGATGAAAATATTATTCTCTTACCAAAAGATGCAGCCTCACCTATTATTATCAAAGATCAAAAAGATTTAGACTCTACTTATGTCGTTATGCCGATGAGAGTTGTCTAGATAACTGATGGCTTTTGTTGAAAATATAAAAATACATAATTTTAAATCTCATATAAAATTTCAGTCAGAACTACTCACTAATCACATAGTTATTTCAGGAAATAATGGAATTGGAAAAACAAATTTATTAGAAACCCTTTCTTTTTTTTCTAATTCAAAAGGAATAAGGAGTAATAAATTAGAAAATTTCTTTTATAAAGATAATCCTGACAAAGATATTTTTGTAGAATGTTCATTAAAGCAGGAAAATTTTTCAAGTAACATAGCTTATAAGATTTATAAAAAAAATAATATTATAACTAAAGATTTTTTTTTAGATGGAAAAAAAATAAGTAATTTAGAAATAAATAAACTAGTAAATTTTATTTGGCTCTCTCCACACATGGATAAAATTATGTATGATGGTTCGGTAATTAAAAGAAAATTTTTAGATAAAATTATTTCAAATTTAGATTTCAATTTTAAAAAAAATATAAGAGACTTTAAAAAATTAGCTGATGAAAGATTAGTTTTAATGCAAAATCAAAATGATTTAAAGTGGATTGCTATTTTAGAAGAAAAAATGGCAAAAATATTATTTCAAATTTTAAGTGAAAGAAGAAATAAAATTTCTATCATCAATAATATTTCTAAAAAAAAATTAAACAAGTTTAGAGAATTTAAAATTATTATATCTAATGATCAAGAACTTGATCTAGAAAATGAAAATTCTTTTATCGAGAAAGTTAAAAAAATTTTTTTTGAAAAAAGAAATTTAGATGCAACGATTAAAAGAAATTCTTATGGACCAAGTATTGATGAAATTTTTTTTTATGATGAAAATAAACAATTGAATACAGACTTATGTTCAACAGGAGAGCAAAAGTCATTGTTGTTGAGCATTATTTTATCATGCGGATGGATTTATAAAGATGAAAATATAAATTTTATCCTTCTTTTTGATGAAATATCTTCGCATATTGATCAGAAAAACATTGAAAAATTTTTTGCAGAAGTGGCTAAATTTGAGACACAAGCTTGGTACACCGGAACTGACAAAAATCTCTTCCAAGCTATTGAAAATAAAGCATTTTTTATAGATTTAGCCTAAATGCATGCTCCATTTTAGGTGTGAAAAATGTTATAATTAATTTCTTTTATATTCAAAAAAATGAGCAAAAATTTAGAAAAAATTCCAGAAAATAATGCTTATGGTGCAGATTCCATCCGCGTTTTAAAGGGCCTTGATGCAGTTCGTAAAAGACCTGGAATGTATATTGGAGATACGGACGATGGCACAGGTTTGCATCACATGGTGTTTGAGGTCGTTGACAATTCAATTGATGAAGCGCTTGCTGGACATTGTAATACAATTAATGTCACAATTAACAAGGATAACACAGTTACAGTTTCAGATAACGGAAGAGGAATACCAGTAGATCTCCACAAGTCAGAAGGTATTTCTGCTGCAGAAGTTATTATGACCCAGCTTCATGCGGGAGGAAAATTTGATCACAAAACTTATAAAGTTTCAGGTGGCCTACATGGAGTTGGTGTTTCGGTTGTAAATGCATTATCTGAAAATTTAAAATTATATATTTCCAGAGATGGAAAAAAATATTTTATAGAATTTAAAAATGGTGCAGCAATTAAACCGTTAGCTGAAGTTGGTAAATCTAGCGAAACAGGAACTCTAATTACTTTTTCTCCATCAAAAGAAATTTTTACCTCTACAGAATTTCAAGTAAGTATTTTAGAAAAAAGATTAAAAGAATTGGCTTATTTAAATCGTGGTTTAGAAATTAATTTAACTGATGAAAGAAAATCAAAACCCCAAGTTAATAAATTTAAATTTGATGGTGGAATTAAAGAATTTGTTGTTGATCTTAATAAAAATAAAGCAAAAATTAAAAATGACGATAATGAAAATATATTAGAAGAGCCTATTTATTTTACAGGAAAAAAAAATGATATTGAAATTGAGTGTTCTTTAATTTGGAATGCAACATATAATGAAAACGTCATTTGTTTTACTAATAATATTCCCCAAAAAGATGGAGGAACACATCTATTGGGTTTTAGAAATGCCATTACAAGATTAATTAATAAATATGTAGCAGATAATGGATTGGCAAAAAAAGAAAAAGTTACAATCACCGGGGACGATGTAAGAGAAGGTTTAATTTGTATTTTATCAACTAAGGTTCCTGATCCAAAATTTTCATCCCAAACGAAAGAGAAGCTTGTTTCATCGGAAGTAAGACCAGTTGTAGAAACTATAACTAGTGAGCAACTATCAATGTGGTTTGATAAAAATAAAAAAGAAAGTAAAATTATTTTAGGTAAAATCATCCAAGCTGCTGTTGCCAGGGAAGTAGCTAGAAAAGCAAGAGAGAGCGTAAGACGAAAAAGTGCTTTAGATATAACAAGTTTACCAGGAAAATTAGCAGACTGCCAAACTAAAGATAAAGAAAAAGCTGAGTTGTTTATTGTTGAGGGTGATTCTGCGGGTGGATCAGCAAAGCAAGCGCGTAATAGAGAGTTTCAAGCTGTTCTGCCATTAAGAGGAAAAATTTTGAATACTTATGTTGAACAAAAGAATGATCCTGGTGAAAAGAAAAAAGTTTTTGCAAAAATGCTTTCATCAAATGAAATCATAACTTTAATCAATGCATTGGGAACTGGATTTGATCCGTTCCAAATAGAAAATTTAAGATATGGAAAAATTGTTATAATGACCGATGCCGATGTTGACGGATCACATATCCGAACATTGCTGCTAACTTTCTTTAATAATGAACCATTCAATGAACTCATTAGAGCTGGTAATATTTTTATAGCGCAACCGCCACTTTATAAAATTACAAAAGGTTCAAAATCAACATATATAAAAAATGAAGAGTCGTTAGAAGATTTTATTATTTCTCATTCTCAAGATTTAAAATCTATAAAAAAAAATACAGAGCAATTTAAAGAAATATACGAAGTTGAGAAATCAAAATTTACCATTCAACGTTTTAAGGGATTAGGAGAAATGAATCCGGAGGAACTATGGGATACAACTTTAAATCCAGAAAATAACACATTGTTAAAAGTAAATTATTCTGATGCGAGTGATAAATTAGCTATGGACGGCAAAGAAGAAACCGCGCCATCATCAGAAGATATAGAAATATTTGATATTTTAATGGGTGATGATGTCTCTAAAAGAAAAAACTTTATTAATAACAACGCTATTAATGTCAATAATCTAGACATTTAAAATGAATTTAAAAAATATTTTTGGCTTAAGTCACGAAAATATTAAATTAGAAACTCTAGTAAACATTCGGTGGATTGCTGTTATTGGACAGTTATTTGCAGTTTGTGTAATTAATTTTTATTTTCAATTTTCTTTTTTATTTATTCCATGTTTGATTGCAATTTTGTGCTCAATTTTTATCAATCTTTATATTGAGTTTTTTTACAAAAAAATTCAAAGATTAAATAATTTTTGGGCCACTGTTAGTATTTTATATGATTTATTTCAGCTTACTTTGCTCCTTTTTTTAACTGGAGGCTTAGTTAATCCTTTTTCAATTTTAATTATTGTGCCAACCACTATCGCTGTAACTTTTTTGTCCAAAAGAAGCAGCTTTTCTATATCTATTATTTCAATCATTATGGTTGGTATACTTGCAAATTTTCATTACCCACTACCAGGCCCAAATTTTGTTATGCCAGAGTACTACCTGTTAGGCTTATGGGCATCATTAACCGTAGGTATTATTTTTTTAGGCAGTTATGCTTATTTAATATCTGCAGAAGCTAAAAAAAGATCAAGTGCTTTTGATAAATTAGAAAAGTCTTTATCGAAAGAACAGGAATTAAAGTCTCTCGGGGGTCTTGCAGCCGCAGCCGCACATGAATTTGGAACTCCGCTCGGAACAATTGCTTTAGTTACAAAAGAATTAAAAAAACAATTAGGAAAAAATAAAAAATATAAAAATGATATAGAACTTTTAAGTTCGCAAATTGAAAGATGTAAAAATATATTAAAAGATTTATCTATTGACCCAAATAAAAAAGACGCTTTTATTGAAAATATTACGTTCAAAAATTTAATTAATGAAATTGTTTATTCCTTTGATCTGCCAAAAAAAAAATCTATTGAGATAGATAATAGTAAAATTACCAATAATATAAAAATTGTTAAAAAAATTGAAATTATATATGCATTAAGAAATCTTATTGATAATGCTATTAAATTTTGTTCTTCATTAGTGAAAATAGAAATTTCAAACTCTAATCGGAAAATTTATCTAAATATTTTTGATGATGGAAAAGGTTTCCCCCAAGATATCGTTCGAAACTTAGGTGACCCATATATACGTTCTAGCTTGATATCTAAAAATAAAAGCGGATTAGGTCTTGGTATTTTTATTTCTAAAACTTTACTAGAGCGAACAGGAGCTAAAGTTAATTTCAAACAAAATATTGAGCTAGGCGGAGCATTAATTAATATTGTTTGGAAAGAATCGGACTTAGTTAGTAACTAAAATTATTTATCGTTAATTCAATGAGGGTTCTTGCTGTGTCATGCAATGTACTGCCCCAAATCCCCAAATTAAATCCTTACAATTAATAGGAATAATTTTTTTATTTTTAATATTTTTTTGAATAATATTTAAAGCTACTTCATCATTTTTATCATTAAAAATTGGAACTAGGACACTTTTGTTTGTAAAGTAAAAATTTAAGTAAGAAGCTGGAACTCTTGTATTTTTTATATAAAGGGCTTTAGGCATAGGAATTTCTATGATTTCATTTTGTCTATTATCTTCATTCGTAGACTTTTCCAAAATCTTAAAATTTTCTTTAAGTGGAAGGTAATTTTTATCCCTTTTATTATGTTCAATAGCAGTAAATATTTTATTTGTGTGAAAAAATCTGGTTATATCATCTACATGCCCATGAGTATCATCACCCACTATACCTTTGTTAAGCCAGATAAATTTTTTTATATTTAAATACTTAGAGAGAATATTTTCAATTCTTTTTTTAGATACTCCTGGATTTCTTTGTTGAATTTTTCCCAACAAACATTCTTTAGTTGTAATTAAAGTTCCTTTGCCATTAACATCTATTGAGCCGCCCTCGAGTATGAAAGGTATAGTTTTATTTTTAACTTTAACTTTAGGTGTAATATTTTGAATATTTTGAATATTTGAAATTTGCATAGGCACAGAATTGTCATATTGATAATCTTTATATTTTGCCCAAGCATTAAAACCCCAGTTTAATAAAATTTTTTCTTTCTTTTTTTTATTAATTAAATAAATCGGACCAGTATCTCTTACCCATACTCTATTGGTGCGAATAACGTGAATATTAACTTTGGATAGATTAATACTTTTTTTTAAAAGATATCTTTGTATTTTTGTAATTTGTTTTTGGTCTTGTACTAATAAGTTAACTTTTTGATATTTGCTTATTTGAAATATAATTTCTCTAAAAATACTTGGTATGTTTTGGAATAGTCCTGGCCAATCATTTTTATTATGTGGCCATGCAAGCCAAGTAGAATCTTGTTTTTCCCATTCGGCAGGCATTCGAAAGTTACTAATGTTAATAATTTTATCCATTAGATGGATTTTTTAGCAAATCTTTATAATGATCTATTCTACGATCTCTTAGAAAGGGCCAATGTTGTCTTGCAAATTCTATTTTTTGCAAATCAATTTCACAAACAATTATATCCTCTTTATTGGATGAGGCTTGCTTTATGATATTTCCACTAGGATCAAAAATTATAGAATTACCCCAAAATTCTAACTTATCTTTTTTATTTTTTTCTAATCCTATTCTGTTGACAGCAACTACATAAACTCCATTAGCTATTGCGTGAGATCTCTGCATTGTTATCCAGGATTGTAATTGGCTTTTGCCAAATTTTTTCTTTTCTTTTGGATGCCAACCAATTGCTGTTGGATAAAACAAAATATCAGCACCTTTTAAGGATGTGGCTCTAGCTGCTTCTGGAAACCATTGATCCCAGCATATTAAAGTTCCGATATTACAATATTTTGTTTTAAAAGATTTAAAGCCCAGGTCTCCTGGAGTAAAATAAAATTTTTCATAAAACAAAGGATCATCAGGAATGTGCATTTTTCTATAGTTTCCAGTTATTTTTCCTTCCTCATTTAATACGAAACATGAATTATGATAAAGGCCAGCAACTTTTTTTTCAAAAATAGGACATAGTAAGTTAATTTTTAGTTCCTTGCACAACTCACCTAGTATTTTACTTGTGGGTCCCGGAATAGTTTCTGCTAAAGAAAAATTTTTATGGTTTTCCTCTTGGCAAAAATAGGGATACAAAAAAAGTTCTGGCAGGCAAATAATTTTTGCTCCTAGAGAGCTAGCTTTTCTAATTTTTCTTATAGCATTATCAATATTTTTTTTAGGACTAGATTCGACTTTTAATTGAATCATCCCAATTTTGAATTTTGAATTCATTTTTTAAATAAATTAGAAAAATTTCTTCTTGCTCTTTTTTTCCAGTTCATGCGGTGATACGCATCACTAGCTATTAATGGCATGACGCTTGTTGCTTCAGCAAATACCATCTGTTCTTTAGTTGTATCTACTTTACCCCAAGAACTTGCTTCTTTTAAAGTTGAACTGCTGCATGCTCCATCTCTAGAATCTGCGACAGTAATTTGAACTGCATACTTATGCATTTCAACTTCTTTACCTAATAATTCTGCACAAATAACAGTGTCTTGAATGAAGTTTTTTGGAACTCCTCCACCGATCATAAATAATCCAGAATTTTTTGATTTTATTTTAATTTCAGTCAGTTCTCTAAATTCTCTTATAGAGTCAATTGTTAGATGTTTATCTGGATTTTGTTCTTGGTGAATTACAAGACCAAACCCAGCTGAACTATCTGTGAATGCAGGACAAAAAATTGGTACTCCATGATCATATGCTGTTTCTATTAAAGAATTTTTTTTCTTAGAATGTGTTTTTAAGTATTTTCCTAGTTCCCAAATAAATTCTCTTGAAGTATGTGGTCTTGGTTCTAAACTGTTTGCAACTTCACAAATAGTTTTATCACAAGCTTGCAGTTCATCTTCGTCAATATACGTATCGTAAATTCTATCAATATAATTTTCTCGTAAAACATTATCATCTTGAAATGAAGAACCTTGATAGTGTTTAAAACCAAGAGCTTCAAAAAAATCCATATCAATGATAGATGCTCCTGTAGCTACAATTGCATCTACCATATTGTATTTAACAAGATCTGTATAAAGCTGCATACAGCCAGCAGCTGAAGTGGAGCCTGCTAATGTTAAAAAAATTGTACAATCTTGATCATTGATCATTTCATTAAAAATTTTTGCAGCGTTTCCAGTTTCTCTAGAAGTAAAAGACATTTTGGACATTGATTCTATGATTGGTCTGGCATCAAAAGACGTGATGTCGATATGTTCAACCGGCGTTGATAAAAAACTAGATTTATTGTGTCCCATGAATGATAATTAACTACGCAACTAGGTAGTTTGAGTTTGTTTCTTCTTCAAATACTGACATAATTGGCTTGTCATTTACTTCATGAATTTCATCAGAATAGAAACCATTAAATTTGGTTCTCATGTTAATTCCATAAGCTCCTAATTGGCCAATTTCTATATAGTCACCCTCTTTAATATTATTTGGTAATAAAAAAGGACCTTTCATGAAATCAATACCATCACAAGTTGGTCCATAAAAACTAAATGGAGTTAATCTTTTCGAAAAAGATTTTTCTATTTGAATCATGCGAGTTGGAAAAATAAAATTTGGCGTTCCAGCGTCAAATAATGATCCATACGTTCCATCATTAATATATAGAATTTGTTTTTTTCTTAATTCAACTCTAACTACGGTTGATCCGCTTTCAGCTACTAATGCTCTACCTGGTTCACAAATCAATTGAGTTGTCTCTGGTAAGTTAAGCGATTGAATTGTTTTTTTAATTTCATTTATGTAAGCACTTAAAGGCTGCGGATATAAATCAGGGTAAGTTGAAGGGAAGCCTCCACCAACATTAATAAAATCTGGATAGATTCCAGTTTTTTTAATTAAGATATTAATATCTTTAATTGCTTTTGAGTATGAAATTGGATGCATACATTGTGATCCAACGTGAAAACTTATTCCAATCTTACTAGCTTTTTCTTTTGCTGATTTTAATAACGATGTTGCTTCACCTAAACTTGCACCAAATTTTTTGGATAAATCAATTTCTGCATGTTCATTTGAAATTGCAATGCGTAAAAATAAGTTTAAGTCATTTGCTTGATTTGTAACTTCAAGTATTTTTTCTAATTCGAACTTGCTATCAAAAGAAAAATCTCGCACCCCATAATTAAAGTAAGCTTCATGGATGCTTTCTTTACTTTTGATTGTATGCATAAAAAAAGGTTTTGCTTCAGGCAAAATTTTTCTTATTAATTTAATTTCTTCAAGAGAGGCTGTATCAAAATTTGTTATTCCACTTTCAAATAAAGTTTTTAAAACTTTTTCATTTGAATTACATTTTACAGCATACAATGTTGTGCCTGGAAAATTTTCAACGAACCAGCTTGATGCAGTTCGAATACTTTCTTCTCTAATACAGTAAACTGGATTTACTGGTCTTGTAGCTTTGACCAACTCGTCAACAGACTGAAATTTTGCCATCTCATAAAACCTCTCGTTAGTTACTAGTTGGCTAATAAAATTTATTTACAAAGCCATCTTAATTCCGCAATTAAGGTTTTTTTTAATTAATGTAAACAAAAAAAATCATCATCAAATTTAAAATAATCAACACACGCAAAAGTAATTTTTAGATCCACCCAGGTAGAGAGGTGATGATATTTATTTTGAATTTGGACTTGAGATTGCAAGTTCAATACTTATATTCATGCTATGAAAATTAATAATAATTCCCTAAAAATAAGCGATTTTGACGATGTTAGCTTACTAGTGGTTGATGATGACGACCCATTTAGAAATAGATTAGGCAGAGCAATGGAAAGCAAAGGATTTAAGGTCAGTCTTGCAAAAGGGGTTGAGGAGGCCATAAGTTTAGTCAAAAAAAGCCCACCAGCCTTTGCTGTGATCGATTTACGTCTTTTAGATGGAAATGGACTTGATGTAGTGGATGAAATTCACCGAATCAAGAAAGACAGTAGAATTGTTATGCTAACAGGTTACGGTAATTTACCTACTGCAGTAGCAGCTGTTAAAGCAGGTGCAATCGATTATATTTCGAAACCAGCTGATGCTGAAGCTGTGGAGGCTGCTTTGTTAGCAGCTCCTAATAAAAAGGCTGTACCACCCGAAAATCCTATGTCTGCAGATCGAGTTAAATGGGAGCATATTCAAAGAGTATTTGAGCTATGCAATAGGAATGTTTCAGAAACAGCAAGACGTTTAAAAATGCATCGAAGAACTTTGCAAAGAATTCTATCTAAACGATCCCCTAGATAGGTTTATTAAAAAAACTAATCTTTGGAATTAATAAAGCTAATAAAAATATTTTAAATAATTCTGCAAGTATAAATGGTAGCACACCTATAGAAAGAATTGGTTTATCCCAGCCAATGATAAATCCAAGCCACAAACATCCAATTAAGTAAATTGGAATTACAGATAGAGTTAACTTAACTATTCTTAGGATTAGGTTTGTTTTAAAATTTAATTTTCCTGACAAATATGCAGTGAATAAAAATCCAAGTAAGTATCCTCCAGTAGGACCAGTCATATATGCTAATCCAATTCCTTTTTCAGGAGTTCCTGCAAACACGGGAAGTCCTACGGCACCTTCCAGAAGATAAGCTGAAATAATTAAACAAGCTTTTTTCCATCCAAAAATAAAACCAAATAACATAATAACAAAAGTTTGCATTGTCATAGGCACTGGATAAAAAGGAACTTTAGTTTTTGCTGACAAAACTAAAATGACAGATCCCAAAACTATTAATGAAAAATAAGTTAATAAAGTTGTACCGAGTTTTGTATTAATATTTTTTTCTATTATCATAAGTTTGATGTTAATTTAATGAATACATCTTCTAGGTCTGCATCTTCTGTCATTATGTCTTGAATTTCAAGTCCTTTTTCTTTTATTTTTAAAATAATATCTTCAATATTTATTTCTGTTTTGTCATATTTGATAGCAATTTCATTATTTTTTAAGTATTCAATTTTTAAATTATTATCCAAGTATTCTCCAATTGATTTAAAATTTTTTACTTTAAATTTAATTTTTTTCAAATGGATTTGGGATAAGAGATTTTCTGTTTTGTCTAAAGCTGCAATCTTACCATGATTAATAATTGCTACACGGTCGCAAAGTTGTTCGGCTTCCTCAAGATAATGTGTAGTTAAAATAATAGTAACTCCTTGCTTATTAAGATCTTTAACATTTTCTAATAATTTTTGTCTTAGATCTACATCAACGCCAGCAGTAGGCTCATCTAATATTAAAATTGGTGGCTGATGAACCATTGCTTTTGCAACTAATAGTCTTCTTTTCATTCCTCCCGATAGTGATCTTGTGTAAGCATCTGCTTTTTCCGTTAGGCTTGTTAACTCTAAAATTTTATCTGTAATTCTATCTTTTTTTGCAATACCATAAAGACCAGCTTGAATTTCAAGTAATTTTCTAGGTGAAAAAAAAGGGTCAACATTAACCTCTTGCGGAACAATTCCTAATGATGCCCTTACTTGTCTAGGATTAATATCAAGATCAAAACCCCATACGTTAACCAGTCCTTTTGTTTTAATAACAATTCCAGCAAGTATATTTATTAAAGTTGATTTTCCAGCTCCATTGGGTCCAAGTAATCCAAAAATTTCACCCTGCTTTACATCAAAACTTATATCATCAAGAGCGTGTAATATTTTTCCATTCGCAAGCTCAAAATTTTTGCTAACATTTTCTACTTTAAGTGCAATTGAATGATTCATGTAGTAATGTTGTATTAATACTGAATTATTCTTATAAAAGAAATTAAATTTATGACGATCTCAGAAAAAAAACATATTTATTTAATCGATGGATCGGGATTTATTTTTAGAGCTTATTATGCACTTCCACCACTAACTAGAAAAAGCGATGGATTGCCAGTTGGCGCCGTTAGTGGCTTTTGTAATATGCTTTATAAGTTTGTAGAGGAAGCTAGAAATTTAGAAAAAGTGGATAGACCCACTCATTTAGTTGTTGTTTTTGATAGTGCTAGAAAAAATTTTAGAAACGATATTTATAAAGATTACAAAGCTAATAGGGAAAATACCCCTGAAGATTTAATCCCTCAATTTGATTTAATAAGAAAAGCTGTAGAAGCTTTTAACATTCCAAGTATTGAAATGTTAAATTACGAAGCAGATGATTTAATAGCAACCTTTAAAGAACAAGCTTCTAAAAAAAAAATTAAAGTTACCATCGTATCTTCAGATAAAGATTTAATGCAATTAGTAGACGAAAATACTTTTATGTTTGATAGCATGAAAGATAAATTTATTGATAAAGAACAAGTCAAAGAAAAATTTGGAGTATATCCAGATAAAGTAATAGATATTCAATCTTTAGCAGGAGACTCTTCAGACAATGTACCTGGTGTTCCTGGAATAGGAATTAAAACTGCAGCAGAATTAATAAATGAATATGGGTCCCTAGATAATTTATTAAAAAATGCCTCTAAAATTAAACAACCAAAACGTAGGCAAACACTATTAGATAATAAAGAAAATGCATTGATTAGTAAAAAGCTTGTTACTTTAAAAAAAGATGTACCTATCGAATATTCTATTGATGATTTTTTATTAAAGCCAATTGACTCAAAAAAAATTCTTACATTTTTAAAAGATATGGAATTTTCAAGACTTTATAAAAAATTAGAAAATGATTATGGATTATTTGAGGATATCCCTAGCGATAATAGGGAAATTGAAAATACAAATTCACTTAAAAAAGACGATATTAGCAAACAAAAATTTTCTCTTATATTTGATGTAAAAAACCTAGAAAAAATTTTAAATAAAGCAGATGAAAAGGGAGTTTTCGCCATTGATACAGAAACCAATTCTCTAGACCCAATGGTTGCTGACTTAGTTGGTATCTCTTTATGTGTAACTCCAGGAGAAGCTTTTTATGTTCCTATAGGGCATAAAAAAAATGATGATGTTTTAATTAAAAAACAACTAAAATTAGAAAATGTTTTAAAAATAATTAAGCCGTATCTGGAAGATAGTTCAATTAAAAAAGTTGGACAAAATATTAAGTACGATTACCGAATTTTCTTACAGCATGGAATTCAAATGAATTCAATAGAGGATACAATGTTAATGTCATACGCATTAGATGCTGGAAAAAATAGACATGGAATGGATCTTTTGTCTGAAATTCATTTAGACCACAAACCCATTACTTTTAAAGATGTTGCGGGAACAGGAAAATCTCAAGTTACTTTTGATCAAGTAGATATTGAGCAGGCTAAAGAATACGCATGTGAAGATGCTGATATTACATTAAGACTTTATGAAGCTTTTGAAAAAAGATTGTTCAGTGAAAATGTTTTAAATGTATATGAGCAACTCGAAAAACCATTAGTAAAGATTTTATCTACCATTGAGAATAATGGAGTTAAAATTGATCAAAAAATTCTTCATAAATTATCAGAAAAGTTTTCTATTGAAATAAATAATCTTGAAAAAAAAATTTTTAAAATTGCTAAAGAAGAATTTAATATAGGATCTACCAAGCAATTAGGTGATATTATTTATGAAAAATTAAAAATTGCAGGATCTAAAAAAACAAAAAAAGGAAATTTTGCCACTAATGTTTCAGTTCTGGAGGATTTGGCTGAACAAGGACATGAATTTCCTAAATTAGTACTAACTTGGAGGCAAAAATCTAAACTAAAAAATACCTATACTGATACTTTACCAAATTTTGTTAATAAAAAAACAAAACGAATTCACACCTCATTTTTATTAGCTGCAACTACAACAGGAAGATTAGCTAGTGCAAATCCAAATTTACAAAATATTCCTATTAAAAATATTGAAGGAAAAGAAATTCGATCTGCATTTGTATCAGAAAAAAATGCAAAATTAATATCAGCAGATTACAGTCAAATTGAAATGAGAGTTCTCGCACACATGGCAGATGTGAAAGAGTTAAAAAAGGCTTTTTTAAATCAAGAAGACATTCATAGCTTAACTGCAAGTCAAATTTTCAATGTCTCGATTAATAAGATTGATGAAGATATGAGACGAAAAGCAAAAGCAATTAACTTTGGTATTATTTACGGAATTTCTTCTTATGGGTTAGCTAAGCAAATTTCGGTTAGCAATACAGAAGCAGAAAGTTTTTTACGATCTTACTTTTCTAAATTTCCTGAAATTAAAATTTTCATGAATGAAACTATTTCCTTTTGTAGAAAAAATGGTTTCGTGAAGACCTTATTTGGAAGAAAATGTCATTTTCCAAATATTAATGACAAAAACCATTCTATTAAATCATTTCAAGAAAGAGCATGCATTAATGCACCCATCCAAGGTACAGCTGCTGACATTCTACGTTTGGCAATGATCAAAATAGACAAAAAAATTTCTGAAAAAGAGATTGATGCAAATTTATTAATTCAAGTTCATGATGAATTATTAGTTGAATGTACTGATAAACTTGTAAGCAATACTAAAAAACAAATTTCCCATGAAATGGAAAATGCTACAGATCCTCTGGTTAAATTTAGCATTCCTTTAACGGTTGATGTTAAAAGTGGAAATAATTGGAATGAAGCTCACTAATTTTTAGTCTTTTTTTTGACTTTTTTTGATAATATCAAACGAGCAACATGAATAAAATAATTGCATTAGTAGATGATGATAGAAATATTTTAACAAGTGTTTCTATGGCCTTAGAAAATGAAGGGTTTAAAGTTCAAACCTATTTAGATGGTGAAAGTGCATACATTGGCATTACCAGAACTCCACCAGATCTTGCGGTCATTGATATTAAAATGCCAAGAATGAATGGCGAAGAGTTATTAAAAAAATTAAGAAAAAAAACAGATATTCCTATTATTTTTCTTACCTCTAAAGATGAAGAAGTTGATGAACTACTTGGATTAAAGTTAGGAGCGGATGATTTTGTAAAAAAATCAGGAGGTTTTTCTATTAAAGTTTTAATTGAAAGAATAAAAGTGCAATTTAGAAAAAGAGATCAAAGCGTAACAGTAAGTAAGAATATTATTCAGCAAGGGAAATTAATACTAGATCCAGAACAGCTAGAGTGTAAATGGGACAATCAAAACTTACCCGATAAGTTAACTACAACTGAATTTCAAATTGTTTATGAGCTTGCAAAAAGACCAGGTGTTATCAAAGAGAGATCTCACTTGATGTCCATAGCCTACAAAGAAAGTAGCGATATAGAGGATAGAACAATTGATAGTCATGTTAAAAGAATTAGAAAAAAATTTAAAAAAATTGATAAAAATTTTTCAGCCATTGAAACACGTTACGGTAGCGGTTATCGTTGGAATGTAGATTAATAATGATAACTAAGCTGTTATCTTCAAGATCATTATTAACCCAATTTTTAGTATTTAATTTATTAGCATTTATTATCTTAGGATTTTTTACTTTTCTGTATTTAAAAGCTATTCAACCTGAGCTAATTGCAAAACAATCTAGTAAGCATTTGCGTATTATTAAGAATATAGAAGCAAACTTAAATATTAAAAAAATTGATATCAATAAAGAAAATCTAAAAAGTTTTTTGACGGAATATAAATATTTATTTGATGAAGTTGATCAAATTAGATTTGTAGATAAAAATAATAATATTCTTTTTGACTCTATTTTTTTAGATATCGATCAAAATGTATTTTATAAAACATCACAAGTTGATCAAATTTCTCTTAATGAAAAAGAAGAAAATGCAAAAATCACTGCTAATAATGACATCAAAAAAGATTTAGTTAATGATCCCTTTTTTAAGAAACATACACAACGATTTACTGAAGAGAATAGCTTTAGTGCATTTGAGCAACTAAAGAAAAATTTTATTGTTCATACTTTTTTTAATTTATCATTAGAAAATAAATATCCACTTTTTATTATAGTTTCAGAAGTTTCAAATGAAATTATGTTAGCTGTTGAGGAAAGAAAAAACTTTGTTTTAAGATCAGTAATTGTGGTTGCAATTGTCATTTCTATTTTTTCCTTATTTTTAAATGCATATATTATTAAGCCCATAAGATTACTAAATATTTTTGCAAACGATACTTCGCCTGAGAAAAAAAATATGAATGTAGTTCATAAAATTGAAACTAGAACTGATGAGATAGGTAATTTATCACGATCCTTGAATGAAATGACGAGTAAATTATATAATCGTATCGATTTAGCGGAACGTTTTGCTTCAGATTTAACGCATGAAATTAGAAACCCATTGGCATCTTTAAAAGGTGCTTCGGAACTGTTAAATAATACGAGTGATAATTTAAAACGAGAAAAATTATTAAAAATTGTATCGAATGATGTAGATAGAATTGAAAGATTAATTACTGATTATTCTCAAGTATTAAAAGACGAAGCTTCACAATCTCGATCTGTTCCAAAAGATTTTGATTTGGTTTCAGTTATTGAAAGTGTCATAGAGGACTTTAATACCGATACAAAAACAATGGATAAAAATATATCTATTCGTTTTGAAAATTTGTTACAAAACAATAAAGCAATCATATTTGGAATTGAAAGCCGTATTGAACAAGTAATTGCAAATGTTTTAGAGAATGCAATTTCTTTTTCACCAATAAAAGGTGAGGTTGAAATTAGTTTAAGTAAAAAAAATAATTTAGTTCAAATGCTTATTCGGGATAAAGGTCCAGGATTTGATGAGAAGAATGTTAATAAAATATTTGAGCGATTCTATAGCGATCGACCAGATTTGAGCTCAGTAAACCATTCAGGACTGGGATTAAATATTGTTAAAAATATTATAGATTCTCACAAAGGGTCTATCGAAGCTTATAATTATTATAAAAATAAAAAGTTAGGAGGAGCTGTTATTGATATTAAGCTACCATCTAAAAATTAAAACATTGATTTTAAAATAGTAAATTGTTACACGCAGAGACCCATATGGATTATAAAGTTAAAGATATAGAATTAGCAGATTTTGGTAATAAGGAAATTTCCTTGGCAGAAACAGAAATGCCAGGTTTAATGGCGTTACGTAGAGAATATGCAGGAAAACATCCTCTTAAAGGAGCAAATATTTTAGGATGTTTGCATATGACTATTCAAACAGCTGTTTTGATTGAAACCTTAGTTGATTTGGGTGCAAGTGTGAGATGGTCCTCATGTAATATTTTTTCAACGCAAGATCATGCCGCTGCAGCTATCGCAAAAAAAGGCATACCAGTTTTTGCCTGGAAAGGCGAAACAGAAGAAGAATATTGGTGGTGTATTAAACAAACAATCGAAGGGAACCCAGATTGGAAGCCAAATATGATTTTAGATGATGGTGGTGATCTTACCGCTTTAATGCATAAAGAATATAAAGAATTATTAAAATCTATCAAAGGTGTTTCAGAGGAAACTACAACTGGGGTATTGGCATTAAAAAAAATGCAAGAGCAAAAAACTTTAATGATCCCAGCTATTAATGTGAACGACTCTGTTACAAAATCAAAATTTGATAATCTTTATGGATGTAGAGAAAGTTTAGTGGATGGAATTAAAAGAGCTACAGATGTGATGATGTCAGGCAAAGTTGCAATTGTTGCTGGATTCGGAGACGTAGGAAAAGGAAGCGCAGCTTCGTTAAGGCAAAGTGGTGCTAGAGTTATGGTAACAGAAACAGATCCTATTTGCGCATTGCAAGCTGCGATGGAAGGTTATGAAGTAGTACTTATGGATGAGGCAATTAAGAATGCAGATATTGTAGTTACTGCTACTGGTAACAAAGATATTGTTACAGCTGATCATATGCGAATGATGAAAGATAGAGCCATTTTATGTAACATTGGTCATTTCGATAATGAAATTCAAGTTGATGCTTTAAAAAATTATAAATGGACGGAGATCAAACCCCAAGTTCATGAGATTGAATTACCAAGCAAAAAAAGAATAATTCTACTTGCTGAAGGTAGATTGGTTAATTTGGGATGCGCTACTGGACATCCAAGCTTTGTTATGAGCGCTTCATTTACTAATCAAGTTATTGCTCAAATTGAACTTTGGAATAATCATAGCAAATATGAAAATAAAGTTTATGTTTTACCAAAACACTTAGATGAAAAAGTTGCTTATTTACATTTGGAAAAAGTGGGAGCTAAACTTACAAAACTATCAAAGGAGCAAGCAGATTATATTAGTGTTGCTCCACAAGGTCCATTTAAGCACGATAACTACAGATACTAGTAAATAAATGGAATTTATTTCCATCCAAAAGTTAAAAACTTACTCAACTAATATCGCGAAAAAAATAAAAAATGGTGATGCTATTTATTTGTATGGCGAAATAGGAGCTGGCAAAACAACGTTTGTAAGATTTTTAATTAATTATCTTCAAAAAAAAAATAAAAAAAAATTAGAAGAAATTGTAAGTCCCACATTTACCATTGTTCAATATTATAAAATATCCAAAGAGATAAATATTGCCCATTACGATCTTTATAGGATTAAAAAGACCAAAGATTTACATAATATAGGTTTATCAGAGCAACAAGATTCTTTTATCAATATAGTGGAATGGCCAGAGTTGATTAAAACTAAATCAAGTCATAGAATTGAAATATATTTGAAGCATTCAAGGAAAATTAATTTAAGAAAAATTCATGTTAAATATTTTGGAAGATTTAAAAATAAATAGTTTCCATAAAATTGCAGGGGATGCATCTTTTAGGAATTTTTATCGAGTCAAATATCAAAACAAAAATTGTATTTTTATTTATTGTGAAAAAGATAAAAAAAATAATTTAGATAACTATTATAAAATTAATAAATTTTTAAGAAATAATAAATTACTAAGTCCTAAAATATTTAAGTTTAATTCTAAAAAAAATTTTATGTTAATAGAGGATTTGGGAAAACAATCTTATCATGCATTTCTGCAGCAACAAAAAAATAAATTTACTATCTATAAAAAATTAGTAGATGAATTAATCAAAATTCAATCTATTCCATTTATCCAAGTAAAAAAAATAACTAAATTCTATTCAAAACAAAAACTCATCAAGGAAAGTAATTTATTTTTTGAATGGTATTTACCAAGAGTTTTTAAAAAGAAGAAAGCATTAGTTGTAACAAGAAAAATAAAAAAAATACTATTTCCTTTATTTGATCAGCTATCTTGTCCTAATCATTATTTTGTTCATAGAGATTTTCACGTCTCTAATTTAATCCGTCATGGAGACAAAGTAGGAATTATTGATTCCCAGGATGCCTTATTAGGAAATCCTAGTTATGATCTTATGTCTTTAATTGATGATGTAAGAATTAAAACTTCATTACAATTAAAAAAACAAATATTTCAATATTATTTAAGCAAAACAAAAATTTCTTATGCAAAAGAAGTTTCATCATTTCAAAAAGATTTTGATATTTTATCCATTCAAAGAAGTCTTAAAATTATTGGTATTTTTTCTAGACTTTGTATTAGGGATAAAAAAAAGAATTACATTAAAATGTTACCATATGTGTGGTCTTTATTGCACTTGCGATTAAAAAATCCGTGCTTTGTAGAACTTGCAAAAGTAATAAAAAAATATTTTCCCAAAAAATTAATTCAAAAAACAATAATATGAATATTTCAAAAGCAATGATTTTAGCAGCAGGCTTTGGAAAGAGGATGTTGCCAGAAAGCTTAAATAAGCCAAAACCTTTATTTAAGCTAAATGACAAAACTCTTTTAGAATACTCAGTTGAATTTTTACATGAATTAAAAATTTCTGAAATTATTGTCAACACGCACTATTTGCATGAACAAATTGAAGATTTTATTGATCAAAAAAAATTAAATATTAAAATTTCATTTGAGGAAAAAATTTTAGATACTGGGGGAGGTATTTTAAATAATTTAGATTTTTTTCAAAATAAGGATTTTATTGTTATCAACTCAGATACTGTTTGGACATCATCTTATCAATCTGATGTTTTTAAATTATTAGATATCTATTTTGCTAATAATAGCAAAGCAGGATTGCTTTTAGCCAAGCCAGAAAATAGTTTTGATACCAATCTTTTGGGTGATTTTGATATAATAAAAAATAATTTCATTAATAAAAGTAAAAAAAAATATATTTATACCGGTTTGCAAGTATTGCATCCCAGTATTTTTTTAACCAAAAACAAAGGTGATATTTTTTCTATGAATGAAATATGGGACTCTTTAATAGAAAAAAACTTAATTACAGGTCATGTTACTAATAGTAAATTTTTTCACGCAACTAATTTAGATATTTATAATAAACTTATAAAGCTCGAGAGTTATTGATTAAGAATAATTTCTTTAGCTCTTGTGGAATCTAAATATTCAGCCTTCATTACCTCTAAGCTTGAATTCAATGTAATTTGCATAGGATTTCCAGTGGGTATTTCTAATTTAATAATCATTGCATCAGATATATTAAATAATTTTTTACATAAAGCTCTCAAGCTATTTCCATGTGCAGATATCAGAATATTATCTTTTAGAAGTTTAGGTGCAATTTCTTTATCAAAGTACGGTACGGATCTATTGTAAGTATCTTTTAAAGATTCACCATCAGGGATAAAATTTGGATCTATACTTTTATAAATATCGTTATTAACAGGATGATTTGGATCAGATCTATCTAGTAATGGGGGTCGAGTATCGTAACTTCTCCTCCAAATCATTACTTGTTCTTTACCGTGTTTTTGTTCAGTTTCTGATTTATTTAACCCTTGTAATCCTCCGTAATGCCTTTCGTTTAATTGCCAAGCTTTTACTATTGTTGGAACATTAATTTTACTCTCCTTTAGAAGAATATTTAGAGTATTAATGGCTCTTTTTTGAAATGAAGTAAAAGCGTAAGCAAAATTTAAGTTTAATTTTTGAATTAATTCTCCTGCTTTTTTAGCTTCCTTTTGACCAAGCTCAGTTAATTCAGCATCATACCAACCGGTAAATCTATTTTCCAAGTTCCATTGGCTTTGACCATGTCTTATAAGTATGAGAGACGTCATTATAAATTTTATTTATTGTATATTAAAAAAATGAGCAACATAAAACTAGGATATATTACCTGCAAAAGCACTAAAGAGGCAAATACTATTGCAAGTATTTTATTAGATAAAAAGTTGATAGCTTGTGGAAATATAATTCCAAAAATTCATTCTATTTTTAAATGGAAAAATAAAATTGTCAAAACTACAGAAAATATTCTTTTAGTAAAAACCAACGTAAATAAAGTTAAAAAAATAATTAGCGTAGTTTGTAAAATTCATTCTTATGAAAACCCCTGTATTGTTTTCTTAGATTTGCAAAAAGGTAACAAAACTTTTATGAATTGGGTAAATAGTTGTCTAAAATAGTTTTTTATAAATTTATTTTTTTTTTAAGTGTTTTTACACTAACATTGCTTTCTTTATACCCGGGGAATTTGATTGGATTAATTTTTTTTGGGGATGACTCTACCGTTCCCGGATCAGATAAAATACATCATTTTCTATCATATTTTTTAACAAGTGCTTTTGGATTTCTAGCATATTCTGATAAAAAATTTTTAAAACTATTCTTATTTTTAATAAGTCTTGGTTTTTTTTTAGAATTATTTCAAATATGGATACCCAATCGATATTTTGAATTATTAGATTTAGTAGCTAATTTTTCAGGAGTAATATCCTCCTTTCTTATATTTACAGTTTTGCAAAAGAGATATTTGCAAAGATAATTTTATAAATTACAAAAAAAATTTTAATCATTTATAGTTATATTAGTGATTCGAATAAAAAATTCTTTTTTTATTATTACTCTAAGCATTTTGCTTGTAGGATGTGTCTCTATTCCAAGAAACACTGCGAATGTTTGTTCCATTTTTTCTGATA
>VTPD01000030.1 GCA_008638015.1 Pelagibacteraceae bacterium
TAATGAGATAAAAATTCACTTTTCATTTTAGCCATGTCGACACTCATTGGACATTCTCTTTGACAAGCTTTGCAGCTCACACAAAGTTCCATCGTTTCAAACATTTCTTTTGATGCAAAGGAGCCTTCTGGCAATTGATTAGACAAAGCTAGTCGCAGTGTATTCGCTCGACCACGCACTAAATCTTTTTCCTCTTTGGTAACACGGTAGGAAGGGCACATCACACCTGAGTCTAATTTTCTACATGCGCCATTGTTATTACACATCTCAACGGCATCAGAAAATTGTCCCCAAGCAGACCAGTCATAATGCGTTGTAATATTTTCTGCTTTGTACCCTGGCTTATAACGCATCAAAGATCTGTCATCTGATTTAAAGGGTCTTACAATTTTTCCAGGATTTAAAAGGCCTTTTGGATCAAAAGTGTCTTTAATTTCCTCAAATGCGCTCACTATTTTTTTACCAAACATCATTTCATGAAATTCTGATCTAACAATTCCATCTCCATGCTCGCCAGAATGAGATCCTTTATACTGTTTAACTAGTGCAAAAGCCTCTTCTGCGATGGATTTCATGTTTTTCACATCTTCTTCAGTTTTCATATTTAGCACTGGCCTTACATGCAAAGTTCCAACGGATGCATGGGCATAAAACATTCCACTGGTATTATATTTTCTAAAAATTTCTTTTAATTTTGAGGTGTAGTCATCAAGATGCTCAAGAGTAACTGCGCAGTCTTCGATAAAAGCCACTGCTTTTTTATCCCCCTTCATAGACATAAGAATATTAAGACCAGCTTTTCTAATTTCAAAAATAGCTTTTTGATCTTGAAGGTTTTCGTGAGCAGCAAAATGATTATCGGCATTATCTGTTTTAACAAGAGATTCAAGATCTTTTAGTTTTTGTCTTGCAAGATCAAGATCTTCATCAATGAACTCAACCATCAATACAGCTTCAGGGTCCCCTTTGATGTACTTATTAATTTCTCCCGCATAAAGCGGAATGGCTTTAGCTAAATCTATTAAATTTTTATCTAATAACTCTACTGTTGTAGGTTTTAGCTTAACCATTTCTTTCGTTAATGCCATTGCTTCATTAAATTTTTGAAAAAAACAAACTCCTAATACTTTCTGTTTAGGAATTTCCCATAATTTTAATTTAATTTTTTTAAAAAGAGATAAAGTACCTTCAGATCCAACAAGAATATTAGAGGTATTAAAGCCATTGGGATTAATGAGATCAATATTGTAACCCCCAACTCTTCTTTGGGTAATAGGAAAATGTAAATCAATTTCTTCTTTTGTTTTTTCTTTAATATCTAAAAATTTTTTAATAATTTGATATTGCCTGTTTTGATCATTGGTAATCTCAAGATAGTTTTTATTAATATCTTCAAAAGTATGAATCGTTCCATCATCTAAAATTGCTTCAACAGCTAAAACATTATTCACCATGTTGCCGTAGTAAAGCGATCTAGATCCACAGCTATTATTTCCCGTCATTCCTCCGATAGTAGCTCTGCTACTAGTAGAAACATCTACAGGGTACCAAAGACCGTATGGTTTGAGATAAGCATTAAGTTGATCTAAAACTATTCCAGGCTCAACCCAAACAGTTTTTTCTTCTTTGTTAAATTCTAAAATTTTATTTTGATGCTTTGAATAATCAAGAACGATAGATTCTCCAACGGTTTGACCGCATTGAGAACTGCCACCACCTCTTGCTAATAAAGGTATATGATGTTTTTGTGAGTACTCCATGATCTGTAGCACATCATTAGTGTCTACAGGCAATACGGCTCCCACAGGCTTAATTTGATATAAAGAAGAGTCGGTGCTGTATCTTCCTCTAGAAAATTCATCAAATAATACTTTGCCTTTTACCTGGCCTTGGATTTCTTTAGCAATTTTTTGTATTTGATTTTCGTTAATGCTCATGGATGGTTGTTCTTAACACTATTTTTTATTTTGATAAATTAAAGTTCCATATTTTTTCATTGCACTATCCGATAATGTTAGCCCTAAACCAGGGTCTTTATTTAAAGTTAGCCAACCATTTTTAATCTCAGGTGGGTTAGAAAAAAGTTCCGCCTGCAATGGATCTCTATCTGGATCAGGAAAAGACTCGACTATACGACCCGCTGGTGTCGAAGCAACCAGTTGAGCATGTATATAGCAGTCATGGTGAGGTGCAACATCGACATGATTTAATTCACAAAGTGCTGCTAATTTTTTACCATGAGTAAAACCACCAAACATCGTTACATCAAATTGAAGTATTTGAATTGCATTTTCCTCTAATAAAGATCTACATCCATAGCTGGTAATTTCACTTTCGCCACCAGAAATAGGAATAGTAGTTCTCGTTGATAAAATTTTAGTTTGCCTTCTGTCATCTTCCCATCTGAGAGGTTCTTCTAACCAGGTAGGTTTTAATGGTTCTAACAATTTACAGGCTTCTGTGGCTGTTTTTAAATCCCATGCTCGGTTTACATCAACCATTAAGTCACGATCAGGTCCTATAACTTCTCTTATAATCTCCATTCGTTTAATATCTTCAGCTAAACTTAGTCCTCCAACCTTTCCTTTAAAACCTTGATGGCCCTCTGCAACTAGTTTTGTTATTTCATCTTTAAGTTGGACATTGTCTTTACCATCTTGATAGTACGCGCATGTAACGTAGCAAGGAACTTTGTCTCGGTAGCCACCAAATACTTGATACAAAGGTAATCCAGCTTTTTTTCCTATGATATCCCAGCAGGCTATATCAATTGCAGATGAAATTCGTATTAAAGCCTCTCTGCTCCATTTTTTTTCATTAGCAATTCTAGTGTCAGTTAAATTAAAAATAGTATTATAAATTTTTTCTGGTTGAAAAGGATTCATTCCGATTACAAAGTCTGCAAGACCATTACTAAAAGGTCTTAAAATTGGAGTGATATCTGTATAGCTAGTAGCTAATCCAAAACCTTCAATACCGCTTTTGGTTTTTAATTTTACTAATAGTTCGTTGGCATTAGGAACAGTAAAATGGCTTACCCAATATGGTTTTTTTTGCTCCGGTCCTTTTAAAGCATAAATTTCTAAGGTTTCGATAACGTCCATAAATTTAAAATTAACATTAATTTATGAGTAGTTTAAATGAAAATATACGTTTATTTCAATTTGCCTAAGATTAAGAAACAGCTTATATACGCGTATGGCAAAATCAAACTCATTTAAAGCGGGTCGTCATTTTTTACAAATTCCCGGACCTACTAATATTCCAGATCGTGTACTTAGAGCGATGGATAGAGCTATCATTGATCATCGTGGCCCAGAGTTTGGTGAACTGGGAAAAAGAGTACTAGATAAAATTAAATTAGTTTTTAAAACTTCACAACCAGTTGTGATGTATCCAGGTTCTGGAACAGGAGCCTGGGAAGCTGCAATCGTAAATACATTAAATGCAGGTGACAAAGTATTAATGTTTGAAACAGGTCAGTTTTCTTCTTTGTGGTGGGAAATTGCACAAAAGTTCAATTTAGATATTGATTTTGTACCTGGTGATTGGAGAACGGGTGTTGATCCAAAAGTTGTAGAGCAAAAATTAAATGAGGATAAAGACAAAAAAATTAAAGCAGTATTCGTCGTTCATAATGAAACCTCAACAGGGGTAGCAAGTAGAATTGGAGAAATTAGAAAAGCCATAGACAATGCAAATCATCCCGCATTATTTATGGTGGATACCATTTCATCATTAGCATCTATTGATTACAGACACGAAGAATGGAAAGTGGATGTGACTGTAGGTGGTTCGCAAAAAGGTTTATTGTTACCACCAGGACTTTCTTTTAATGCCATAAGTGGCAAAGCTTTAGAAGCTCATAAGAACGCGAAACAACCAAAACATTATTGGGATTGGAAACCAATGTTAGAAAATAATAAAAATGGTTTCTTTCCTTTTACGCCAGCAACTAATTTAGTTTATGGTTTAGAAGAAGCGTTAGATATGCTGATGGAAGAAGGTTTAGATAATGTTTTTGCAAGACATGTAAGACACGGTGAGGCTACAAGGCTTGCAGTGAAGGCTTGGGGATTAGAAATTCTATGTAAAAATCCAGAGGAGTATTCAAATTCTTTAACAGCAGTTTTAGTTCCCGAAGGTTGTGATGCAGATCATTTACGAAAAGTTATTTTAGATGAATACGATATGTCTCTTGGTATGGGTTTGAATAAAGTAAAAGGAAAAGTTTTCAGAATTGGTCATTTAGGTGATTTTAATGATTTAATGCTAGCTGGAACTTTATCAGGTGTTGAAATGGGTTTAAAAAAAGCGGGAGTCCCATATAAACCTGGTGGAATCATGGCTGCATTAGACTTTTTGTCTAAATAAGTTTTCAACAATTTTTTTCAAAAACACTAGATTCTTTCCTATAAATTAACTAAAATTGAATTTTATTAATTAATAAGGGGGACACATGAATAAAATAAGCAAATTTATTGCTTTAGTAACATCTGTTATTTTTATTACCTCAGCTTCTCAAGCATTAGAATTAAAATTTGGTCACGTAGGAAAACCAGGTTCATTATTTGCAGAGTCAGTTGAGAATTTTGCAAAAATAGCAAATGCCAAACTAGGCAGTAAAGCAAAAGTAACTGTATTTGGATCATCTCAGCTTGGAAATGATAAAGCTGGAATGCAAAAATTAAAACTTGGAACCGTTGATATGTGGTTACCATCTTCAGTGATGGCATCTATCCATGATGAGTTTGGTGTATTTGATATGCCATTTATCATTAAAGACAGAAACCATATGATGAAAGTGGAAAAAAGCGTTCTTCCAAAAATGGCAAAAAATTTGGAAGCTAAAACTGGATATCAATTTATTGGTGTTTGGGAAAACGGATTTAGACACATCACAAACAATGTTCGACCAATTAACGTACCTGCAGATCTTAAAGGTATTAAATTAAGAACGCCTAAATCAAAATGGAGATTAAAAATGTTCCAATCCTATGGAGCAAACCCAACTCCAATGGCATTCTCTGAGGTCTTCACTGCATTAAAAACAGGAACGATGGATGGACAAGAAAATCCATACGCTCAAATTGCAAGTGCTAAATTTCAAGAAGTGCAAAAATATTTATCGATCACAAGCCACGTGTACACACCTGCTTATGTAGCGGTTCATAAAGACCACTACAGCAAATTACCAGCAGATGTTCGAAAAATATTAGAAGCCGCTGCGAAAGAAAATCAAAAGTTTGTTTACAAGCGTGCAGCTGAATTGGAAAAATCTTTACTTGGTGTAATTAAAAAAGCTGGAGTAAAAGTAAATACTGCTAATAATGCTGCTTTCGTTAAAGCAAGCAAAGGTGTTTACGACCAATTTGCTTCTGAAGTTGCAACAGGTGCAGGTTTAGTTAAAGAAATTTCAGCTTTAGCTAAATAATATTGTAAAAAAAATTAAATCGGCCTCATGATGTGAGGCCGATTTTTTATATCAAAAATGAATGAGCATAGAAAAATTTAAACAATCATACGATACTTGTTTGCAATACATTATGTTCGTCATGATGATTGCTTTAGCTGTTACCGTTGTGGTTGGAGTTGTTTATCGTTGGAGCGGTAATGCTTTAGTTTGGTATGATGAAGTAGCTTCTGTTCAGTTGGCATGGCTAACTTATTATGGTTCTGCTTATGCCGCATTAAAAGGAGCGCACATTGGAGTTCCTAGTATTTTAAAATCCTTTCCTATTCCAATGCGAAAAGTTTTTTTTGTTGTTTCTAAAATAGTAATTTACAGTTTTTTTGCTTTAATGACTTATTACGGTTTGATCGTCATGAAACTTATTCATGGTGAAACCTTAACTACATTAGAGTGGGTTCCACAATCTTTAGTACAGTCAGTCATACCAGTTGGATCTTTTTTATTTATGCTATCTGAAACATTGAGACTTAAAGAAGATTATCAAGGTGTTATGGGCAAAGGAGAGCAACAATTATGATAGTTCTATCGATGTTTGCTGTGCTGCTTTTGCTATTAAGTATTAATGTGCCCATCGCAATCGGTCTTGCAGTTACAACTGTTGTGGCTATGGTAATTAAGCAAGGAACGGACTTCTTAATTGACACTGCAATTGTCATGTATGTGGGAGCAACAAATTTTCCATTAATTGCAATACCATTATTTATTTTGGCAGGTGCTATTATGAATACGTCAGGAATTTCTAGACGTTTAATTGCTTTTGCCTCAGCTTTAGTTGGATTTATCAAAGGTGGATTAAGTATGATTAATATTGCAACTTCAATGTTTTTTGCTGAAATTTCTGGTTCAGCTGTTGCTGATGTTGCTGCACTTGGATCTATTTTAATTCCTGCTATGAAGAAAAAAGGATATCCAGCTGCTTTTGCAGCTGCTGTAACTTCTTCATCAGCTTCCTTAGCAGTTATTATTCCTCCTTCAATACCAATGATTTTATATGCCGTAATGGCTCAAACTTCTGTAGTTCAACTTTTTGTTGCTGGTATCATTCCGGGAATTTTAGGTGGATTTGGATTGATGCTTGTTTCTTATATATATGCAAAAAGAAAAAATCTTCCAATCGAGGAAAAATTTAATTTATCAAATTTAAAAAGAACTGGAAAAGATGCAGCGTTAGCATTTGTGCTTCCCGTAGTTATTTTGGGTGGAATTTTTGGAGGCTTTGTTACAGCAACAGAAGGTGCTGGTTTAGCGGTAGTTGCTGCATGTGTTATTGGAGCAATTTATAGAGAACTTAATTTTAAACAATTTTTTGATGCAACAACAGAAGGAGCATCTCAAACAGCTATTGTAATGTTGTTAGTTGCTGCATCTGTTTTGATTGGTGAATTCTTAACTATTGAACAAGTTCCTCAAGGAGTTGCAAGTTCTATAACAAGTATAACGGATAATAAATATTTCATTTTAGCAATTCTAAATGTGTTTTTATTAATTATTGGTTTGTTTCTTCATTCAGCAGCTGCCATAATTTTAGTTGTTCCTATTGTTATGCCTTTAGTGAATGCAGCGGGAATTGATCCAGTTCACTTTGGAATTATTGTAACATTGAATTTAGCAATAGGTCAGCAAACGCCTCCTGTAGCAAGTGTGCTAGTGACTGCTTGTTCAGTTGCTAAAGCGGATATTTGGGAAGTTTCCAAAGTTAATATTATGTTTATTGCAGTGTTGTTTACTGTGTTAATGTTGGTGACATATGTTCCATTTATTCCAATGAGTTTAGTAGAGTATTTCTATAGGTGATCATGACTGATCTTATTCAAATAAAAAAAATTAATGAGCGTGTTCTAGAGGTTTCTTTAAATAGACCTGAGAAATTAAATGCTTTGACAAAACCTATGTGGAAAAAACTAGGTTCTATCTTTAAGGATTTAAAAAAAAATAAAACATTGCGTTGTGTCGTGCTGCGAGGCAAAGGAGGAAAATCATTTTCTCCAGGAAATGATATTGGTGAGTTTGCAAAAACAAGGTCGAATAGCAAATTAGCTAAAGAATATGGTGTTCATTTACATGGAACATTGGCTGCTATTCAAGAATGTCCTATTCCAACGGTTGCTTTAATTGAAGGGCTTTGTGTGGGTGGTGGCCTAGAGATTGCTGCTTGTTGTGATTTAAGAATTTGCGGAAACTCCTCACGATTTGGTGTTCCAATTAAGCGATTAGGACTAACGATGGCACCAAGAGAATTACAAGCGCTACTTCAATTAGTTGGAAGATCTGTGACAATGGAGATTTTACTTGAGGGAAGAATTTTTAATTCCGAAGAAGCTTACGCAAAAGGTATAGTGAATAGAGTGGTTCCGGATCATGATGTGGAAAAAGAAACATACCAAACGGTAGAAAGAATTTGTGATGGAGCTCCTTTAGTTGCTAGATGGCATAAACAATTTGCAGATGAATTATTAGCTAAGAAAAAAATTTCAAATAAATTAAATAATCTTGGTTACAAATGTTACGACACAAAAGATTTTCAAATTGGATATAAATCTTTTTTAACCAAAACAAAACCAAACTTTAAGAATAAGTAAAATGCCAGGCCCAATCCATGGAGTGAAAGTGTTAGAGCTTGCACAAATTATGGCAGGACCAACTTGTGGTTTAATGTTAGCCGATCTTGGTGCGGAAGTTATTAAAATCGAAAAAATTCCTGGTGGTGACGATACCAGAAGATTTTTACCTCCGGATGTCAATGGAGAAGCAGCAGCCTTCATGCAGATGAACCGAAATAAAAAAGGTATGGCACTAGATTTGAAACAAAAAGAAGGTGTTGAAGTATTTAAGCGATTAGTCAAGCAAGCAGATGTAGTCATTGAAAATTTTAGAAAAGGAACGTTAGAAAAACTTGGTATTGGCTACGAAGAATTAAAAAAAATAAATCCTAGAATTATTTTATGTGAAATTTCTGGATACGGTAGAACAGGTCCTTATGCTGACAAAGGTGGTTTTGATTTAATTGCACAAGGAATGACAGGTTTGATGAGTATCACAGGAGAAAGTAAAGATAGACCCCCGATGAAAGTTGGAGCACCCTTAACAGATATTACAGCAGGAATTTTAGGAGCAACTGGAGTCTTAGCTGCATTAGTTGCCCGAGAAAAAACAGGAGCAGGACAAAGAGTGGATACTTCTTTATATGAGGCTGGTATCGTTCATACTTATTGGCAGTCTGCCATTGCTTCAGCTACAGGCATTTCTCCAGGTCCCTTAGGTTCAGCTCATCCTTTAACAGCTCCTTATCAAGCTTTTAAAACAAAAGATAAATGGATTACGGTTGGAGCTTCTAACCAAAATAATTGGTTAAATTTATTAGATGCTTTAGGAAGAAAAGATTTACAAGAAAATGAAAAGTTTAACAGTAATGCTAATCGAATGGCTAATCTTCCAGAGCTTCAAGAGATTTTAAAAGAAGAATTAGCAAAAAAAACAGCAGACGAGTGGATTAAATTATTTGATACCAAAGGCCTTCCTTGTGGACCTATCAATACAATTACAGAGATGTTTAAAGATCCGCATACTATTGACCGAAAAATGATTGTTGATGTTAAAAATAAAAAAGC
>VTPD01000031.1 GCA_008638015.1 Pelagibacteraceae bacterium
CTCCAGCAGCAGAAGAGACTCCAGCAGTTGAGGCGGCTCCAGCAGAACAAGCTCCAGTAGCAGAATCAGCTCCAGCAGAACAAGCTCCAGCAGCAGAAGAGGCACCAGAAGAAAAAAAAGAATAGGAAAAAATATATAAAATAAATGTTTGCTGCAAAAATATTTACATTGTATCCAGAATTTTTTCCTGGCCTCTTAGATATTGGAATGTATCGAAGAGCTAGAGAAAAAAAAATTTGGTCATTAGATGTTGTCAATATTAGAGATTTTGCAATAGACAAGCATGGCTCTGTTGATGATAAGCCTTTTGGTGGTGGAAGCGGGATGTTAATGAGACCCGATGTTGTAAATAATTGTATTGAAAAAAATCAAAATGATAATCCAATTATTTATCTTTCGCCCAAAGGAGACAAGCTAGATACTTCATTGGTAAAGCAATTTGCTCAACAAGCAGGCATAAATATTTTGTGTGGACATTTTGAAGGTGTTGATCAGAGAGTTATAGAAAAAAATAATATCCAAGAAATTAGTATTGGAGACTATGTACTTTCTGGTGGAGAAAGCGCAGCAATTGTTGTGCTAGATGCTATTTTAAGAACTTTGCCAGGTGTGCTAGGTGCAGAAAAATCCTTAGACGAGGAAACATTCAATAATAACTTATTAGAATATCCTCAATATACTCAGCCAAGAAATTGGGAGGGAATTACTGTGCCAGATGTTCTATTATCGGGTAATCATGCGGAAATAAAGGACTGGCGTTTAGAGCAGTCCAGGAGTATAACACAGCGCCGAAGACCAGATTTATGGGACAAATATAATAAAAAAAATAATTAGAATGAATTTAGTGATGAAAAATATTGATGAAATAAACAAGGAACAGATTAAAAAATTAAGAGAAACTAAAAAATTAGTGGATTTTAATCCAGGTGATACCGTTAAGGTAAATGTGCGAATTGTTGAAGGAAAAAAACAACGGGTACAGGCTTACGAAGGTGTTTGTATAGCTAAAAAAAACAGAGGTATTAATTCATCTTTTACGGTACGAAAAATTTCTTTTGGAGAAGGAGTTGAAAGAGTTTTCCAACTTTATAGTCCAAACATAGATTCCATTGAATTAATGAGATCTGGAAAAGTAAGAAGAGCTAAATTGTACTATCTTAGAGATCGAAGTGGAAAATCGGCTCGTATTAATGAAAAAATTAAAAAAAAGATTGGCTTAGATGTAGCGAAGGAAGAGGCAGTAAAGAAATCTGTTATTGAAGAAGTTGCTGCTGATGTAGAAACAAGCGCTAACCAAGTGAAAGAAAAAAAAGAATCTAAGCAAGAAGATCAAAAATAAGAGTCTTTGGTAATGCCAAAAACATTATACGATAAAATATGGGATAGTCATCTTGTTGATCAACAAGAGGATGGCACTTGTCTTTTGTATATCGATCGTCACCTAGTTCATGAAGTAACCAGTCCCCAGGCTTTTGAAGGCTTGAGAATGAATAATCGAAAAGTAAAATTTCCTAATTTTACTTTAGCTGTAGCGGATCATAACGTACCAACTACGGATCGTTCAAAACCAATTGAAAATAAAGAATCCGCAATACAAGTAGAAACACTAGAAAAAAATTGTAAAGATTTTGGAATTGATTTTTATGGTTTGACAGATATTCGACAAGGAATTGTTCATGTGATTGGACCCGAACAAGGATTTACTCAGCCAGGCATGACTATTGTTTGTGGTGATAGCCATACAGCAACTCACGGTGCGTTTGGAGCTTTGGCTTTTGGAATTGGCACTTCAGAAGTGGAACATGTATTAGCGACACAAACATTAATTCAATCTAAATCTAAAAATATGAAAATTGATGTTAATGGAAAACTACCTCTTGGAGTTACAGCAAAAGATATCATATTAAATATTATTGGAAAAATCGGAACTGCTGGTGGCACGGGATTTGTTATTGAGTACACAGGAGAAACAATTCGTGGTTTATCAATGGAAGAAAGAATGACTATTTGTAATATGTCAATTGAAGCCGGAGCTAGAGCGGGTCTCATAGCTGCAGATGAAAAAACGGTAGAGTTCATAAAAGGAAAACCGATGGCTCCCAAAGGAGAAAATTGGGAAAAAGCAATTAAGTATTGGCTAACTTTAAAATCAGATGAAGGTGCTCATTTTGATGAAATTATTAGCATAAATGCGGCTGATATAGCTCCCTCTATAACTTGGGGAACTAGCCCACAAGATGTTTTACCAATTGATGCAAATGTACCGGATCCTGCTCTAGAGCAGAACCAGGATAAAAAAAATTCAATGCTTAGAGCATTAAATTATATGGGACTGAAACCTAATGAAAAACTATCTGAAATTAAAATTGATAAAGTTTTTATTGGTTCGTGTACTAATGGAAGAATACAAGATTTAAGAGCTGCAGCAAAAATTTTAAAAGGAAAAAAAATTCATGAAAGTATTCAAGGCTATGTGGTTCCAGGTTCTGGTATTGTAAAAAAACAAGCAGAAGAAGAAGGTTTAGATAAAATTTTTATAGATGCTGGATTAGAGTGGAGAGAGCCTGGATGTTCAATGTGTCTTGGTATGAATCCAGATCAATTACAACCACAAGAAAGATGCGCATCGACATCTAATAGAAACTTTGAAGGTAGACAAGGTAGAGGGGGAAGAACTCATCTTATGAGTCCAGCAATGGCAGCAGCAGCAGCTTTGGATGGAAAATTAACAGACGTAAGAAAGTTTTTATAATGGATAAATTTACAAATATAAAAAGTATTCCAGCATATCTTCCTATTATTAACGTAGATACAGATATGATTATTCCAAAACAGTTTTTAAAAACTATTAAAAGAACTGGATTAGGTAAAAGTTTATTTTTTGAGATGAGATATGATAATGATGGCAATCCTATTGCCGATTTTATTTTAAATAATAAACCATTTGATCAAGCAAAAATTTTAGTAGCAGAAAAAAATTTTGGTTGCGGATCTTCAAGGGAACATGCTCCTTGGGCGTTATTAGACTTTGGAATTAAAGTAGTCATTGCCCCAAGTTTCGCAGATATATTTTTCAACAATTGTTTTAAAAACGGTATTTTACCAATTGTATTATCTGAAGATAAAATTAAAGAATTAGCAGCTTTGTCAGAAAAACAAGTTGCAATTGAAGTTAACTTAGATGAACAAAAAATTACAAAAGGTGATAACCAACCTTTCGAATTTGAGGTAGATCCATTTAGAAAAGAATGTCTTTTAAATGGTTATGATGATGTAGCCTTAACTTTAAAAAAAGAAAATAAAATTCAAACCTTTATTGAAAATAATAAAAATTTAACACCTTGGCTTTACTAATGCCTAAAAAAAATATTCTATTATTAGCAGGAGATGGAATAGGTCCTGAAATCATGGCCGAGGTAAAAAAGGTCATTGATTGGTTTAATGTTAATAAAAAACTTTCTTTAGAAATTTCAGAAGAACTCGTTGGTGGAGCTTCTTTTGATGAAAATGGAACTCCGTTAACAGATCAAGTGTTATTTAAAGCTATGGATAGTAATGCGGTTCTATTGGCTGCTGTTGGAGGGCCAAAATGGGATGATGTAGAATTTTCTAAAAAACCAGAAAGAGCTTTGCTTAGACTAAGAAAAGAAATGAGATTATTTGCTAATTTGCGACCGGCCATCTGCTTTGAAGAGCTAGTTAGTGCCTCAACTTTGAAGCCAGAAATTATCTCTGGATTAGATATCTTGATTGTAAGAGAGCTAACGGGAGGTATTTATTTTGGTGAGCCAAGAGGAATTGAGCATATTGAAAATGGAGACAGAAAAGGAATTAATACTCATGTTTATACATCAAAAGAAATACGAAGAGTGGCTAAAGTTGCTTTTGATTTAGCGTTAAAAAGAAATTTAAAAGTAACTTCTGCTGATAAATCCAATGTAATGGAAGCAGGACTTTTGTGGAAAGAAGAAGTTCAAAAACTTTATGATGATAGCAAGGAATATAAAAGTATTGAATTGAGTCATATGCTTGCAGATAATTTGGCAATGCAACTTGTAAGAAATCCAAAACAATTTGATGTCATTGTTACAGATAATTTATTTGGAGATATGTTGTCCGATGAGGCTGCTATGTTAACAGGATCATTAGGAATGTTACCTTCTGCTTCTTTAAGTGAAAAAGATAAGCATGGAAGAATTAGATCTATGTATGAACCTTGTCACGGTTCTGCTCCAGATATAGCTGGAAAAGGTATAGCTAACCCAATTGCAATGATTTTAAGTTTTGCCATGGCTTTAAAATATTCTTTAGATTTTGATGAAGAGTCTGATTTATTAAACGAAGTTGTAAAAGAAGTATTAAAGGACGGATTAAGAACAGCAGACATAATGGAACAAGGAAAAAAACAAGTATCTACTTCAGAAATGGGCGATGCTATTATTGCCAAATTAAATAATAAAATATGAGTTTAAGTATAGCCATCGTTGGTGCAACAGGTAATGTTGGTAGAAAAATTATTGAAGTATTAGATAAAAGAAATTTTCCTTTAGACAGTTTGTATTTAGTTGCTTCTAAAAATAGTGCTGGAAAAGAAATTGAATTTAAAAATAAAAAATTAATTGTTGAGGATTTAGAAAAATTTGATTTTTCTAAAGCAACTATTTCTTTTTTTTGTTGTGGTTCAACCATTACAAAAGAATGGGCTGAAAAGGTTGCAAAACAGTCTATTGTTATCGATAATTCAAGTCTTTATAGGATGAACCCCGATGTGCCCCTGGTAGTTCCAGAGGTAAATTGGCAAGATTTAAAACATTTTAAGAAAAAAAATATTATAGCAAATCCTAATTGCTCGACCGCTCAGCTAGTGGTTCCTTTAAAACCCTTGCATGATTTATATACTATTAAAAGAATAGTAGTTTCTACTTATCAATCAGTTTCAGGCGCCGGCAAAGAACCAATGGATGAGCTTATTAGTCAAACAAAACAATTTTTAAATAATGAAACTATTCAGTCCAAAAAATTTACTAAACAAATAGCTTTTAATGCTATTCCTCACATCGACGTTTTCGCCGATGATGGGTACACTAAAGAAGAATTGAAAATGGTAAATGAAACAAAAAAAATACTAGATAAAAATATTAAGCTAACTGCAACTTGTGTTAGGATTCCTGTTTTGGTTTCTCACAGTGAGTCTGTTAATCTTCAATTTGAAAAATCATTCAACTTAGAAGAAGCAAGGTCAGTTCTAAGTAAAGCGGAAGGATGCAAAGTTATAGATGAGCGAAAAGATGGCGGATATATTACTCCATTTGAAGCAGAGGGTAAGTTTGAAACTTATATTTCAAGAATGAGAGTTGATCATACAGAAAACAACTGTTTAAATCTTTGGATTGTTTCTGACAATTTATTAAAAGGTGCTGCATTAAACGCTGTGCAAATCGCTGAAACTTTAATAAACAAAAAATTAATTTAATAATGGAAAGTCAAAATAAAAATAATCCTCTATCTCCTCATTTGCAGGTTTATAAGTGGCAACTTTCTTCTTTATTATCCATAACGCACCGATTAACTTCAGTGATTAATACTCTTGGAATAACTTTTATTTGTTTTTGGATTATTTTTTTAGCTATGGGTGAAGATTGGTATAAGTATTTTTCTTTATTCTCAAATAGTTTTTTAGGAAAGTTTGTATTAATAGGTTTTACTTGGTCTTTTAGTTATCATCTTCTAAATGGAATAAGACATTTGTGTTGGGACTTAGGTTATGGTTACGAAATTAAAACTGCTAATTTATCAGGTATTTTTGTTTTAACTTCCTCTTTTATTTTGACCTTAATTTTTTGGATTATTTTATGAAAAATATTGCTGTAACAAAATGGATTTTGCAAAGAGTGAGTGCTGTAATCTTGTTGCCATTACTATTATGGTTTTTGTTTATTTTTTTGAATTTAGTTAAACAAGATTATCAAAATATCGTTTTGTTTTTTCAAGATGATATAAAATTTATTATTACTTTAGTTTTTTTAATTATCTCATTTTTTCATATGAAAATTGGTATGAGTGAAATTTTTGAGGATTATATTCAAAATTCTCGTTACAAAAGTGTCGCAAATTTACTAATGACGGCTTTTGCAACTGTTCTTCCGCTCTTAACTATTGTATCATTGTTTTTTATTATCAAATGAGCACTTATAAAATTATAGATCATGAATACGATGCAATTGTCGTAGGTGCAGGTGGATCTGGATTAAGAGCCGCTGTTGGACTATCGGAAGCTGGACTAAAAACAGCTTGTATTTCCAAAGTATTTCCAACTAGAAGTCATACTGCTGCTGCTCAAGGTGGTATTTCAGCAGCTTTAGGAAATATGGGCGAAGACGACTGGCGTTGGCACATGTACGATACCGTCAAAGGAGCTGATTGGTTAGGAGATCAAGATGCTATAGAATTTTTATGCAAAGAGGCTCCCCAAGCAGTTGTTGAATTAGAAAAATACGGTGTTCCCTTTAGCAGAACAGAAGAAGGAAAAATTTATCAAAGACCATTTGGGGGTATGACAAAAAATTATGGCAATGGGGTAGTACAAAGAACATGTGCTGCAGCAGACAGAACAGGTCATGCAATTTTACATACACTTTATGGACAGGCGTTAAAAAGAAATACAGAATTTTTTATAGAGTATTTTGCATTAGATTTATTAATGGAAAATGGAAAGTGTCATGGAATTACAGCTTGGTCACTTCAAGATGGAACTATTCATAGATTCAGAGCCAATATGACAATTCTTGCAACAGGTGGCTATGGCAGAGCTTATTTTTCTGCCACTTCAGCACATACGTGTACAGGAGATGGTGGTGGAATGGTTTTAAGAGCGGGCTTACCGTTACAAGATATGGAATTTGTTCAATTCCATCCTACAGGAATTTATGGCGCTGGTTGCTTGATTACTGAGGGAAGCCGAGGTGAGGGTGGATTTTTAGTAAACTCAGAAGGCGAAAGGTTTATGGAAAGATACGCTCCTTCAGCTAAAGATTTGGCATCCAGAGATGTTGTGTCCAGATCTATGACCATTGAAATTAATGAAGGAAGAGGAGTTGGAAAAAATAAAGATCATATCTATTTACATTTAAATCATTTAGATCCAAAAATTTTACATGAAAGATTGCCAGGTATATCAGAGTCTGCAAAAGTTTTTGCTGGAGTTGATGTAACGAAAGAACCGATCCCGGTATTACCAACAGTTCATTATAATATGGGTGGAATACCTACCAATTATCATGGTGAAGTATTAACCAAAAAAGATGGCGAAGAAGTAATTGTTGAAGGTTTAATGGCTATTGGAGAGGCTGCATGTGTTTCTGTACATGGAGCAAATAGATTGGGTTCTAATTCTTTAATAGATTTAGTTGTATTTGGAAAAGCTGCAGCAATAAGAGCGGCTGAAATTGTTAAACCAAATTCTAAGCATGCAGTAATTTCAGAGAGTGAAACACAAAAATCACTTGATCGATTTGACAAACTAAGAAATGCAAGTGGTGGAACACCCACATCAGTTTTAAGAGATAAAATGCAACGAACAATGCAAAGCAAATGCGCTGTATTCAGAACTGACAAAACTTTACAAGAAGGTTTAAAAGAAATTCAAGATCCATGGAATGGATTAAAAGATGTAAGTGTATCTGATAGATCTTTAATTTTTAATACTGATTTAGTTGAGACTTTAGAATTTGATAATTTAATTAGACAATCAATGGTTACAGTTGCTTCAGCCGAAAATAGAAAAGAAAGTAGAGGAGCCCATTCAAGAGACGACTTTAAAGACAGAGATGATCAGGAATGGATGAAGCATACTTTGGCTTGGCATAAAGATGGAAAAGTAACTATCGATTATAAAGAGGTTCATGCTTACACACTAAGTACGGATGTTCAATATTTTCCACCTAAAGCAAGGGTGTATTAGTCATGGTTCAATTTAATTTACCTAAAAATTCTACCGTAAAAAAAGGAAAACACTTTACCTGCAAAACAGAATCTAAAAACATCAAAAAAATAAATGTTTATAGATGGGATCCTGAGAAAAATGAAAATCCTAGATTAGATACCTATGAAGTTGATATGGATAATTGTGGTCCGATGGTATTGGATGCATTAATTAAAATTAAAAATGAAATTGACCCAACGCTAACATTCAGAAGATCTTGTAGAGAAGGAGTTTGTGGAAGTTGTGCAATGAATATTGATGGATCTAATACACTTGCTTGTACAAAATCAGCCAAAGAAGTCGAAGGAGAACTTAATATTTATCCTTTGCCACATATGCCAGTAATAAAAGATTTAGTTCCAAATTTAAAAGGTCTTTATAAACAATATCAATCCATAGAGCCCTGGATGCAAGCGGAGACACCAAGTGATGGAATGGAAAAAAGACAATCCAAAGAGGATCGATCTAAATTAGATGGATTGTACGAGTGTATTTTGTGTGCTTGTTGTTCCACATCCTGCCCAAGTTATTGGTGGAATGGAGATAAGTATTTAGGACCAGCTGTATTACTACAAGCTTATAGATGGATTATAGATAGTAGAGATGAAGAAAGAAAAAAGAGATTAACCAAGGTTGCAGATGAATTAAAACTTTTTAGATGTCATACAATTATGAACTGCACCAATGCGTGTCCAAAAGGACTAAATCCTGCAAAAGCAATTGGGTCGATTAAAAGGATGTTAGTAA
>VTPD01000032.1 GCA_008638015.1 Pelagibacteraceae bacterium
AAAATTTAGGCACTACCGATTTAAAAGTGAGCTCTATTTGTCTCGGTACTATGACTTGGGGTTATCAAAACACACAGGAGGATGGTTTTGAACAAATGGATTATGCTTTAGATCAGGGTATCAATTTTTGGGATACAGCAGAATTATATGCAGTTCCTCCTAGAGCAGAAACATATGGCCATACAGAAGTAATTATTGGAAACTGGTTTGAGCAAAATAAAAAAAGGGATAAAGTAATTTTAGCATCTAAAGTTGCAGGCCCAGGACGACCTCATATTAGAGGTGGTGCATATAGTTATGGAATTGATAATCTAACAGAAGCACTAAATGACAGCCTTAAGCGATTAAAAACAGACTATATAGATCTTTATCAGTTACATTGGCCCGAACGACCAGCTAACTATTTTGGAAAACTTGGATACCAACATGAAGAAAAAAATGATTGGAATCAATTTGAAGATGTTTTGGGAAATTTACAAACATTTATTGATCAAGGAAAAATTAGATATATTGGATTGTCAAACGAAACCCCTTGGGGAGTTAATAAATGTCTGGAACTTTCAAAAATTAACCAACTTCCAAGAATAATGTCGATACAAAACTCTTATAGCTTACTAAACCGTACATTTGAAATTGGTCTTGCTGAAATTTCAATTCGAGAAAAAGTTAGCATGCTGGGTTACTCACCGCTAACAAGTGGATATTTAACTGGCAAATACAGAAACAATCAAAGACCAGCCAATGCAAGAATTACTCTAGATCCAGATTTTTGGGTAAGAAATGAAAAACCAAATACAGTTCCAGCAGTAGAAGCTTATTATGCGATAGCTAAAAAATATAATTTAATTTTATCGCAAATGGCATTAAAATTTTGTCAAATACAACCATTTATGACGAGCGTTATAATTGGTGCAACTAGCATGGAGCAATTAAAAAGTAATATTCAAAGTATGGATATCAATTTAACTGACGAGATAATAAATGAGATTAATAAAGTCCAACAACTTTACTCTAATCCATGTCCGTAATTTTTACTTAAAGTACAAACTCCTAAACACCATTTTAAAATAGGCTTATCCACACAAAGAAACGTGCTTTTATCCGATGTTCTCGTTTTGATTCTGTTTTGATTCCATTTTGAATCAAAAATACAACCTAAAAGAGTATCAATTTACTTGATGATTTTGATGCCTTCTTTGCTAAAAAATACATCCAATATTTTCTTGGAGATTTGTTTCGCATTCAAACCTGCAACATCATACATTTTTTCAGGAGTATCTTGGTCAATGAATAGATCAGGTAACATCATAGATCTAAATTTTAATCCTTTATCAAAAATTCCTTTTTCCGCCAGCAAGTTTGCAACATGTGAACCAAACCCTCCAATGGAACCTTCTTCAATTGTGATCATCATGTCATGTTTGGTTGCGCAACTTAAAATAAGTTCTTCATCTAATGGTTTGGCAAATCTAGCATCTACAATAGTAGTGGTAATACCTTTATTTTCTAATTGATGAGCTGCAATTTTGCATTCCTCTAATCTTGTTCCTAAACTCAAAATACAAACCTGCTTTCCTTGTTGAATTATTCTTCCTTTGCCAATTTCTAATTTTTCCTCAATAGATGGAAGCTCCACACCTATTCCATTACCTCTTGGATATCGAAAGGCACAAGGTCTGTCATTAATATCAACTGAAGTATTAATCATTCGAACAAGTTCAGCTTCGTCACTTGCTGCCATAACAACGAAATTAGGAAGTGTTGCAAGATATGTAATATCAAAAGATCCAGCATGCGTTGGGCCGTCAGCTCCTACTAAGCCCGCCCTATCAATAGCAAATCGTACAGGTAAATTTTGTATCGCAACATCATGCACTACTTGATCATAGGCACGTTGTAAAAAAGTTGAATAAATTGCGGCATAAGGCTTGTATCCCTCTGTAGCTAAACCTGCTGCAAAAGTTACTGCGTGTTGCTCGGCAATTCCAACATCAAAGGTTCGTTTAGGAAATTTCTTTTGAAAAATGTTAATTCCTGTTCCAGATGGCATAGCACCAGTAATGGCAACAATCTTATTATCTTGCTCTGCATGCTTAGCTAATGTTTCGCCAAAGACATTCGTGTATGATGGCTTATTGGAAACACTTTTAGTTTGCTCACCTGTTACAACATTAAACTTAGTTACACCGTGATATTTGTCAGTGGAGTCTTCTGCAGGTTGATACCCTTTTCCTTTTTGCGTAATTGCATGAATTAAAAAAGGTCCTTCATGAGTAGAATTTTTAACGTTTTCTAATACTGGTAGTAACTGATCAAAGTTGTGACCATCTACGGATCCTACATAAAAAAATCCCATCTCTTCAAATAAAGTACCCCCTACTGCCATACCTCTTAAATATTCTTCAGCTTTACCAATGCTTTGTTTTAATTTTCCAGGAAATTTATTTGAAATTTTTTTAAAAAAGTTTCTAAAGCCAATATATTTTTTTCCAGATAATAATTTTGTTAAATAAGAACTCATCGCACCCACAGGAGGAGCAATCGACATTTCATTGTCATTTAAAATTACAATTAACCTTGAGTCCATAGAGCCTGCATTATTCATAGCTTCGTAAGCCATTCCTGCGCTCATTGCCCCGTCACCAATTACACTGATAATATTGTTTTTTTTACCCTCCAAGTCTCTTGCCACAGCCATGCCGAGACCGGCTGAAATAGAAGTCGAACTATGTGCGGTTCCAAAAGGATCGTACTGACTTTCAGATCTTTTAGTAAAACCTGATAATCCACCACCCTGTCTTAAAGTTCTAATTTTATCTCTTCTACCAGTTAAAATTTTGTGAGGATAAGCTTGATGACCAACATCCCATATTAATCTGTCATTTGGAGTATCGAATAAATAATGAATAGCAATTGTTAATTCAACAACACCCAAACCAGCTCCTAAATGACCACCGGTTACGGAAACAGCATCAATTAATTCCTCGCGCAACTCTTTTGCCAATGCAGTTAGTTGCTCTTTTTTTAGCTGCTTAAGATCCGATGGATAATTGATCTGATCTAATAATGGAGTAACTGGCATTTAATGATCTCGCTTTAATATAAATTCAGCTGAGGTTACCAATCTATTCGATTTAGATCCATATTTTTTTAAGGATTGTTGAATTTTATTAAGCAAGTTTTCTGCAAGTTTTTTTGTACTTTCTAAACCAAGTGTAGAAAGCAATGTTACTTTGCCTTTGATATCATCTTGCTTGGAAGGTTTTCCCATTTTTTGCTGATCACCATATGCATCTAGCAAATCATCTGCAACTTGGAATAATAATCCCATATCTAGTCCAATCTTTCTCAACTCTTCACGTAATTCTTTTTTTTTTCCAACAATAGCAGCTGCTTCACAACAAAATCCCATTAACACTCCAGTTTTTTTATTCTCCATATCAATAATAGCCTCTTGGGTTTGTTGTTTACCCTCAAAAGATAAATCAAGATATTGACCTCCTGCAATCCCTTGATGACCAGAACAAGAGGCAAGTGCAAACACTAAATCTGATTTAGTTTCTTTGTCTAAATGAAGAGCGTCACTTGTTAAAATTTCAAAAGCTATGGTTAGTAAAGAATTGCCTGCAAGAATAGCTGTGGACTCACCAAATTTTTTATGAGTACTTTCTTTGCCTCTTCGAAAATCATCATTATCCATAGACGGTAAATCATCATGGATAAGGGAATAACTATGTACACATTCAATAGCTGCCGCAACGGGTATGGCTAAGCTCTCTTCAAGTTCTAATAAGTCAAAAGCACCGAGTGTTAAGTAAGATCTAATTTTTTTACCTCCGCTAAATAAGCCGTATCCCATAGCTTCATATATTTTTGTCGGTTGCTCTTGTTGCTTAAAATAATCTAGAAGAAAACTGTCAATCTTATCTGCAAAAGATTTTAGATCAGTAGAAAAGGAAGACATGAAAAAAAATTATTTGTCTCGTTCGAAATCTTTTTTGCTAATATTTCCATCTTTATCGATAGAAATTTGCTCTACTTTCATCGTTGCTTCTTTCAACTTTGCTTCACAATGTTTTTTTAGCAAAGTTCCCCTTGTGTATTCTTCAATAGATTCCTCTAATTGAATGGTGCCATCCTCTAATTTTGATACAATATTTTCTAATTGCTCTAAAGCTTGTTCAAAGGACAGTTTTTCTATATCAGCAGGAATATTGTTTTTTTTCATTAAAGGCATAATAAATAATTAAAAATGAAATTCTATTCAAATATCTTCAAAGCGACGAAAAAAAATATACTGAAGGCTAGCCTGTTGATTAAATCTGGTACCGTCGTAGCTATACCCACCGAGACTGTATATGGTCTTGCGGGAAATGCTTTAAAATCGAGTGCTGTAAAAAAAATCTACCAATTAAAAAAAAGACCAAAACATAATCCTTTAATTGTTCATTTTTCTAGTCTTGAAGCAATTAAACAGATTGCGGTTGTACATCCTGACTGTATCAAACTTGCTAAAAAATTTTCGCCTGGACCCATTACTTATGTACTGCCGATTAAAAAGAATTCTGGTATTTCGCCTTTAGTACTGAATAGTAAAAAACAAATAGCCTGCAGAATTCCAAATCATAAAACTTTCTTATCTATTTTAAAACAATCGGAAGTTCCTATTGCTGCACCTAGTGCTAATATGAGTAATGCTGTCAGTACTTTACGAGCAGTGGATGTGCATAAAGAATTTGGTTCTAAAATAAAAATGATCCTAGATACAAATAAAATAAAAATAGGCTTAGAATCTACCGTTATTAAATTTGGCTCAACAATTCAAATTTTACGACCAGGAGCTATTACAAAAGAAATGCTAGAAAAAACTTTAAGAAAAAAAGTTTCCTTACCTGCTAAATTTAAAACTATTGAAGCACCAGGACAAATGAAAAAACACTATTCACCTGGTATTCCAGTTTATCTAAATCAAAAAAAAGAAAAACCAAATGGAGCTTTATTGGTGTTTGGAAGATATAAATTGAAAGGTAGACATATTTTTTATTTAAGTAAGAAATCCTCATTAGAAGAAGCAGCAAAAAATCTTTATGTTTTGTTGCGTACTGCAAAAGAAAAAGGATTTAAAAATATTTCCGTTCATCCTATTCCCAATAAGGGAATCGGTAGAGCAATTAACGACCGATTAACTAGGGCTGCAGGATAAAATGCTAACTATCAGTAATTTAGAAAAAAAATTTGGTGATTTTAATGCTGTAAAAAAAATTAATTTTTCAATACAAAAAAATCAAACGGTTGCTTTGCTTGGACCGAATGGCTGTGGCAAAACTACAACGATTGCAATGATATTAGGTTTAATTACACCAACGTCAGGCTCTATTATCATTAACAATCAAGCGCTAACCAAAAATCATCATTACTTATCAAAAATGAATTTTGCCTCTCCTTATGTAGAGCTTCCTAAAAAATTAAAAGTTATCGAAAACCTAAAAGTATATGCAATGATGTATGAGGTAAAAAATCCAAAAAATAAAATTGAACAATTAATTGAAGAATTAAACTTATCTCCCATTTTATATAAAAAAACTGGCGAGCTATCCTCTGGACAAAGAAATAGAGTTTCTCTTGCAAAATCTATTATTAATGATCCTGAAATACTTTTGCTAGATGAGCCTACAGCAAGCTTAGATCCAGATACGGGAGATTTTATCCGTACTTTTTTAGAAAATTATAAAAAAAAGAATGCTATGGCTACTTTATTAGCTTCCCACAATATGGATGAGGTAACTAGATTAAGTGACTATGTCTTAATGATGAAAGAAGGTTCTATTATTGATGAGGGTACTGCGACTGCATTAATTGAAAAGCATGGAAGAGATAATTTAGAGGAAGTATTCTTAAAGCTAGCGAGGCAACATGAGCATTAAAAGAATATTATCCTTAATGTTGCGACACCTGTATTTGATCAAAGGATCTGTTCCAAGAATTATTGATTTAATTTATTGGCCAACTGTTCAAATTATTTTATGGGGTTTTGTTTCTAAATTTTTTACCATGCACAGCACCTATTTTAACAACACGGCAGGAATTATTTTAAGTGCAGCCATTTTGTATGATTTTTTATTTAGATCTAGCATTAGTTATAATATGCTTTTTTTGGAAGAAATCTGGAGCAGAAATTTAATTAATTTATTTGTATCTCCATTAAAAATTGGAGAAATTGTAACTGCTTTAACTTGTACTGCATTACTTAGGACGCTCATTGGATTAGTTCCAGCAGTATTAATTGCCATTCCTTTATTTGGAATTTCATTACTTAAACTAGGCATACCACTTATTTTACTTCTGCTGAGTCTTTATTTATTTGGAATTACTCTAGGATTGTTAGTGACTTCTGGATTGGTGAGATATGGACCTTCGTTTGAAAATATTGCCTGGGCAAGTTTATTTTTCATAGCACCTATTGGATGTATTTATTATCCTGTTGAAATTTTACCAACATGGTTGCAGCCCATTGCCTTAGCATTACCACTTGCTCATATTTTTGAAGAGACACGATCTATTCTGATTAATGGAGTTGTAAATTTTTCTAATATTTATCACGCACTAATGCTTAATGTAATTTATTTAAGTGTTGCGCTTTTTACTTTTTACCAATCTTTTAAATCTGCTAAAATTAAAGGTAGCTTAGTGAATGTGGGTGAGTAATGGCGGTCTTGTTAGGATTCGAACCTAAAACGCTTGTTTCGAAGACAAGAATGATATCCATTTCACTACAAGACCACAAAGATGTTATATCAAGACTATGACAAATAAAAAATACATGTTTAGCGTAGAAGAAGAGCAAAACGGTAAGCGTGTAGATCAATTTATTACTGAGCAACTTCCTTCTTTTAGCAGAACCAAAATTGGAAAATTAGTTAAAGAAGGTGCGTTATTAATTAATAATAAACCAATCAATGAAAATGCTAAAAAAATTGTTACAGGGGATCAAATTCAATTAGAAATTCCCGAACCTATAGTAACAGACACAGTTGCCCAAGATATAAAGTTAAATATTATTTTTGAAGATAAAGATTTGCTTGTCGTAAATAAACCCATTGGAATGGTAGTTCACCCTGGTGCTGGTAATATGGATGGGACCTTGGTTAATGCGCTACTACATCACTGCAAAGGAAACTTATCTGGTATTAATGGAGAGTTACGACCTGGTATTGTTCATAGAATTGATAAAGATACCAGTGGATTACTTGTGGTTGCAAAAAATGATGTTGCACATAACGAGCTTGCCAAACAATTTGAAGATCATTCAATCACAAGATCTTATTTGGCCTTTGTTTGGGGCATGATCAAACCTACTAGTGGAAGAATTGAAACACTTATTGGACGAAGTAGATATAACCGACAAAAAATGAGTGCTGATGTGGGTCAAGGTAAAAATGCAATCACTAATTATAAAACATTAGAAATCTATAAAGGAAAAAATATTCCAGATATTAGTTTAATTGAATGTGTTTTAGAAACAGGAAGAACACATCAAATTCGAGTTCACTTATCGCATAAAGGAAATCCCATCATTGGTGATCCGACCTATGGAAAAAAAATAAAAAAAATTCGTGATATTGATCCAGATTTTGAACAATTGCTCAATAACATCACCTTTCAAGCGTTACATGCAAAATCACTTGGATTTATTCATCCCACATCGGGAAAAGAACTTTTTTTCACCACAGATTTGCCTAAAGATTTGTTAAACTTTCAAAAAATGTTAAAAAAACTTGGAAATTAAGACCTTGTTATTTTACAATTGAAAATTACATAATAAGCATATGAGCAAAGAAGTTACAAAAACAAATTTACCAACACTTACCCCCGAAGGTAGCTTTAGTGCATACCTTGCAAAAATTAGAAAATTTCCCATGCTGGATGCAGCAGAAGAATATATTCTTGCAAAAAATTGGAGGGAACAAGGTGACAAGGAAGCTGCTCATAAATTAGTTACAAGTCATTTACGATTAGTAGCAAAAATTGCCATGGGTTACCGAGGTTATGGTTTACCCGTAAGTGAATTAGTATCAGAGGGAAATATTGGTCTAATGCAAGCGGTAAAAAAATTTGATCCTGAAAAAGGTTTTCGTCTTGCAACTTATGCTATGTGGTGGATTAAAGCTTCTATTCAAGAATATGTATTACGTTCTTGGAGCTTAGTTAAAATTGGAACAACTGCAGCGCAAAAGAAATTATTTTTTAACTTAAAAAAAATTAAAAACCAAATTTTTGCTGCTGAAAAAGGAGATATGCTACCAGAGCATGTCACGCAAATTGCTAATCAATTAGATGTTCGGGAAGATGAAGTAATATCTATGAATCAACGTTTAGCAGGTCATGAGCATTCCTTAAATGCGCATGTTGGTAATGAAGAAGGTGATGCAGAATGGCAAGATTGGGTAGTCGATGAAGATGCAGATCAAGAATTACAAGTTTCCCAACGTCAAGAATTACAACAAAAACAAGCTTTATTAAAAAATGCTATGTCAGTACTAGATGAAAGAGAAAAAGAAATATTACAAGACAGAAGATTAATTGATGAACCCAAAACATTAGAAGAACTTAGTCAGAAATATAAAGTTAGCAGAGAACGAATTCGTCAAATTGAAAATAGAGCATTTGAAAAGTTACAAAAAGCAATGCTTGA
>VTPD01000033.1 GCA_008638015.1 Pelagibacteraceae bacterium
ATAACTTATTTTTCTAATAATCGAGGAATTAAATCAATGAAATTACAAGGACTAAATCTAGAGTCTAACTGAGTTTTGAGTATATCTTCCCAAGCATCAGTAACGGCTCCGGATGATCCTGGTAATGCAAATATATAAGTGCCCTTACATAGAACTGCCATGGCTCTGGATTGAATAGTGGATGTTCCAATTTTTTTATAACTTATCAATCTAAATAATTCGCCAAATCCTGGAATGTCTTTATCTTTGATTTCATCAAGTGCTTCCGGAGTTGTATCTCTTCCCGTTAAACCAGTTCCACCAGTTGTTAGAATAACATCTACTTCTTTGTCAGAGCTCCATTCTAATAATATTTTTTTAATTAATTCTTTTTCATCCTTTACAATCTCTTTATGCAAAAGCGCATGTCCTTTTTCTCTCACTTTTTTTGCTAAAATTTGACCAGAGGTATCGGTTGCTTCTGTCCTTGTGTCAGAAATAGTTAAAATAGAAATATTTATTGGTATAAATTTTTTTAAATTATTTATTGGCATAGAATAAAAGTATCAGTTAATAGTTATTTTTCTAGCAGCATTTTTTGCCGTTTCTACATCAGGAGCTAATACCACGGCCATACGTCGATTGACTCTAGTGCTGGGTTTTCCAAAAACTCTCACTTCTACACCAGGAATAGATAAAGCATCTTCGATTCCTGAAAAACTAAAAGTGGCGCTCTCTTTTTTTGCCAATACCACGTGACTGGCGCCAGGTCGTACAATGGTAATTTCAGGGATTGGCAATCCTAAAATAGCTCTAGCGTGCAGGTCAAATTCACTTAAATCCTGTGTATACATCGTAACCATGCCCGTATCATGGGGTCTTGGACTTAATTCGCTAAAGATAACCTCTCCACTTTTAGTGATAAAAAACTCTACACCAAATATTCCAGCTCCTCCAAGATCATCTGTAATTTTTTTTGCCATTTGTTGAGCTGCACTTTCAGAATCATTTGGACCTGGTTGCCAACTCCACTGATAATCTCCTCGCTCTTGAACATGTCCAATACTTTTGCAAAAAAGAGTAGGACCTACATGTTGCTTAATAGTTAACAAAGTAATTTCATATGCAAAATCTATAAACTCTTCTACGATAACTCTTTTTCTATCCCCTCGCATACCTTCAATTGCATATTTCCAACAATTTGAAATTTCGCTTTCGTCTTTTGCAACGCTCTGCCCTTTCCCACTTGAGCTCATGACAGGTTTGATAACCACGGGAAAATTAATTTTTTTTGCCTCCGTTAATAATTGTTCTTCAGTTTCAGCATATGCATATTTTGCTGTTCGCAAACCTAACTCGACTGCACGATCTCGAATTTTATCTCGGTTCATCGTTAGATTAGTTGCTTTAGCACTTGGCACTACTACAAATCCTTGTTTTTCTTTTTCAATTAAAATTTCTGTTCTGATGGCTTCCACTTCAGGAACAATTAAATCTGGTTTAACTTCATCAATAACCTTGCTTAATTTTTCACCATCGAGCATATCAAAAATTTGATACTCATCAGCAACCTGCATAGCAGGTGCATTTTTATAATGATCACACGCAATTACATAACAACCTAATCTTTTGGCGCTGATCGTAAATTCTTTACCTAATTCACCCGATCCTAGAAGTAAAATTTTTTTCATGAACTACTTTGGTAAATCAATGAGCAACACTTCACAATCACTTTTAGCAGTAATAGTAATTTTGTTTATATCAGTAATTTCTGCTCCATCCCCTTTTTTCAAAGCAACTTCATTTGCCTCAAAGGTTCCGTGCGAACAAAGAAGATAAGCTTGCTCTTTAATCGTTTGCTCGATCACTGTTCCTTGTTTTAATCGACCAGCATAAATAACTGCATCTTGATAAATTTTTAAACTATCAGTCTCAGGATGATCAAAACCAGTAACTAGTGGTTTTAATTTATCGGTTACAGGTTCTTTAGGAAATTGTTTTGCATCCCATCGTGGTTTGACATTTTTTTTATTGGGAAACATCCAAATTTGATACAAATTAGTTTCTTCATTTTCTAAATTATATTCAGAATGAACCACGCCTGTTCCAGCAGACATGACCTGAACATCTCCTGCTTCCGTTCTTCCTTCATTACCCATGTCATCTTTATGCGTGATTGCCCCTTTTCTCACATAAGTAATGATTTCCATATTGTCATGTGGATGTGGATCAAAACCTGTCTTTGGCGCAACAATATCGTCATTAATGACTCGCATTGGTCCAAATCGAATTCGATGTGGGTTTTGGTAATTAGCAAAACTAAAATGATGCTTAGCTTTTAGCCAACCATGATCTGCTCCGCCCAGTTGCTCGTATGGAATTAGGTTAATCATAATTTTTATTCATTACATATAGTTATCTAAGCTGCATTTGACAAGTTACCATAAAGTGTCTTAATGCTTGTATGACAATTCTGCTATTTGTTTTATTTTTTCTCACAGCGTTAGTTTATTCCAGTGTTGGTTTTGGTGGCGGATCTACTTATTTAGCTTTGCTTTTGTTATGGGGAGTTCCTTATGAAATTTTTCCCGTAATAGCACTGTGTTGTAATATTATTGTTGTCTCAGGAAATTGTTTTAATTATGCAAGAGCTGGAAATTTAAATTTCAAATTCTTAATTCCTTATTTTATAGGCTCCATTCCATTTGCGTTTATTGGAGGATCGTTACCAATAGAAAAAAGTTTTTTTCAACTAATGCTGTTTGCTGTGCTGACTACCGCAGGTATTTTATTATTAATTAATTTTAAATCCTATGATGATAAAGAGGAAAATTATAGAAAAATACCTTATGCTGTTTCTGTATCGATAGGAAGTGTATTGGGATTTGTTTCTGGAGTCGTGGGAATTGGTGGAGGAATTTTTTTAAGTCCTATTTTATTTTTGCTTCGCGCTGCTAAACCAAAACATATTGTGACAGCCGCATCGGTATTTATTTTAATTAATTCAGTTTCTGGAGTTGTTGGCCAATTAACAAAATCCAATACCTTAAACGCTATTCCGGAATACGCTTATCTTATCCTAGCTGTATTGATTGGTGGTCAATTAGGAAATTTTTTAAATCTAAAAATACTTTCTGCTAAAATATTAGCATTAATTACTTCTCTATTGGTTTTGTTTGTAGCTGTTAGAATGGGCGTAAATATATTTGGATAAAATCCAAATTTAGATAAATCTCAAGCTATTTTAAATTAAAACTAAATTTCTTGTGGCAAAGACTGCACTTCTTCACTTCTAGTAGTCTTCTTAACAAGTTTAGATTCTAACTTAGAAAGTTCTCTTGTAGATTTAATATAAAGTATGGACACTAAACCCAGTGCAATCGCGTATGATCCCCACACGAAAACTGCGTAGCCACCCATATTTAAAAATTCAACCATAGAGCCTTATATCTATTTTCCTGCTTTACTTGCAACATAAAAAGAAACTTCATCAATTTCTTTAGCTGTTAGCATTCCAGTAGCACCGAAAGCTGGCATCACACCCAAGCCTCCATTTACGACTGATTTTACAACATCAATACTAGGTTTTAATTGATCTAAACTTGGACCAATATTTCCATTAGCGCCGGCGTCTTTAAGCACATGACAACCCGCACACATTCCTTTGCCATTAAAAATCTCCTTGCCAGCACTCAATTTGGCAGGATCAGCAAATCCCATAGTGCTAGGCAATAAAGATATTAATATAAAAAAGAATAGCTTTCTCATAAGACCAAATACTAGTTGTAAAATAGTTTTTTTTCTAGTCTATTTTTTTAAACTACGTCTAAGCTTATGCTGTGATCTTTCCAACCATTGTGCGCATAACCTCTTCGGTTATCCATTCTTAATTCAGGTTGAGATTTTCCACCAGCTGATGCTTTGGTAGCAACATTGTAGAAACCAGGTTTTAACGTAGTTTCATAAACAAATTGTCTCCAAGCATATTTGCCAAGATCTGGACCAACAAGTTTTGCTGTCTTCCATGTTTTTCCAAAGTCTAATGAAACTTTAACATTTGAAAGTTTTTTAGTTCCACCAAAAGCAACTCCGGAAATAACTACTTTTCCAGATTTAACTTTGCCGTCTTGGCTAGGAGAAGTTACCCATGACTTCACAGGCATTTCCCAACAGCTTGGATACTGAGATCCTTTTTTGCCAAGTGGTGAAATTCTATAACTAGATTTCATATATCTCACTGAAGATTCTTTAGCTGTGAAATCAAGTTTAATTAAATGTTTGACATTATTCACTCCAAAGTAACCTGGAGTAACAGATCGTACAGGTCCTCCATGAGCATTTGGAATATCAACACCGTTCATTTCCCATGCAAGGATTGCATCTTTATGAGCTTTTAGAGGAATTGATCTTTCCATTGTAGCTTTTTTAGGATCTAAATTTTTTGGAGCATCTCCTCCTGTGCATGTCATATATTTTGCACCTTTAGCTAATCCACCGCAAGCTTTGATAACTGTTTCAACTGGTACACCAGTCCATAACACACAAGCTGCAGCTCCTGTTTGCCACTGAGAACCTGATGGTTTGTGAGGGAACCATCCTCTTCCATTTCCAGAACATTGCAAAACAGTTGCGATAGTTGTTTGTCCTAAAGTTTGTAATTCAGCTAAGGTAAATGTTTTAGGATTTTTAACTCCTGCTACGCTTACTTTCCAATCTTTTCTATTTCCAATTTGTTCATCTGTTAGTGAGGGTAAATTATTTCTAACATAAATGTGTCTGATTGGAGTGATAAGACTAGAACCAATTTCTGTTCTATGTGTTTCCATAGTTTTGCTACTATGAACAATTAATGCTGATCTTTTTTTCCATTTAATAAAATCTGGTAATTTATCTGTCGTTTCAGTGTGATTTGCATTTGCAACTGAAATTGGTAATGCTGATGAAGCAGCTGCTAATCCAGCAATTGTTGCTGTGCCGGTTAAAAAATTTCTTCTACTTACGCTTTTCTTAGTTAATGTTTTCATAATTTTCCCCTTCAAATTTGAAATATTATTTATTATTAAACTTTTGAGAGAAAAAATGCACACACTTTATGCTAGAAAATTTTCAATTTAAAAGTGAATTTTCTTGTTTAAAATCCTTATTTTATGCTACAAATTAAGTCATGGGGGCACTTACAGACAGTTTTGGAAGAACATTTCCTTATATAAGATTATCAATCACAGACGTCTGCAACTTTAAATGCGGATATTGTCTACCCAACGGATATTTCAAGCAAGAAAACAAACCTGGATTTTTAACTTTAGATGAAATTTCAAATTTAGTTTCTGCCTTATCAGAACTTGGAGTTTCTAAAATAAGATTAACCGGTGGTGAGCCTACAGTAAGAAAAGATTTTTTTGATATTTTAAAAAATATTAAATCAAAAGGTAAAATTAATAACTTGGTAATGACTACCAATGGTTACAAACTAAATCAAATTGCGGATCAATTAATCAAAGATGGTATTAATGGAATTAATATTAGCATCGATAGTCTCGATAGAAATAAATTTAAAGAAATTACAGGTCATGACCGATTGCCACAAATTCTAGAAGGAATAAAAATTTTACAAGATAAAGGTTTTGCAAATATAAAAGTAAATGCTGTTTTGTTAAAAAATATTAATGATAGCGAAGCAGACTTTGATAGCTGGGAACAATTTGTAAAAGAAAACGCTATCGACTTTAGATATATCGAATTAATGCAAACAGGAGATAGCTTAGAATATTTTAGAAAATATCATGTTAGTGCATCTGTTTTTAAAAACTATCTTATTAAAAAGAATTGGAACGAAGTTGCAAGAGTAGCGGATGCTGGACCTTCTATTAATTTTGTCCATTCTAATTATAAAGGAAAGTTTGGAATTATCGCACCGTACTCCAAAGATTTTTGTAAAACTTGTAACCGATTAAGGATTACTGCAAAAGGAGAGTTACGATTATGTTTATTCGGCAATACAGGAACTAACTTACGTCCACTATTGCAATCTCCTGATCAGAAAAATGAATTAAAGATTTTAATTTTAAAACAATTAAATTTCAAAAAAGAGTCTCATTACCTTGAGCTTGGAGACACAGGGATCACACCTCATTTAGCTTCTATTGGTGGATAATGAATAATCTTAAAATTTTAGATCAAAATGAATTGAAAGATTGGGCAAAAAATTTATTTGCTGAACATAATTTTAAAATGATCGATGTTTCTCAAAAAAAAGAAACATATCGTAAAGCATTAGCAACGGGAAAAATTATTGTTGGTAAAGAAACTTTTGATTTAATACGAAATAAACAAATGCCAAAGGGCGATCCTATCACTCTGGCAGAAGTTGCTGCAGTATTAGGTGTCAAAAAAACTGCAGACATCATTCCTTTGTGCCACCCATTACCAATCGATCATACTGCAACAAAAATTACGATGAATGAATCGGATTATTCGTTGGATGTGTATTGCGTAGTATCTGCATATGCAAAAACGGGGGTAGAAATGGAAGCAATCATGGGAGTCAATACAGCCTTAATTACCATTTATGATCTAAGTAAAATAGTTAACCCAGATCTAAAAATTGAAGGAATTAAGCTATTAGTGAAGCAAGGTGGCAAAAGTGGACTATGGCTTAATCCCAATGGTCTACCAAAATTCTTAGCTGATTTATTTTAATTTCGATGCTTAACTATCAGCAAGCTGTCAGCAAAATAATAACATTTGCAAAACCCAAAATTATAAAAATTTCTATTTCTGAAGCCTTGCATTATGTAGCTGCAGAAAATCTTTATTCCAAAAAATCAAATCCAAGTTTTGATAATAGTCTTTTAGATGGATATGCAGCCAAAAGTTCAGATATTAAAAAAAATAAAAAACTAACTATTATTGGAAAACTATCTGCTGGTGAAAATAAAAAAATTCCCTATAAAAAAAATGCTTGCTTTCAAGTTGCAACAGGATGCCCTGTTCAAAAACCATATGATTGCATGATCCCTTATGAGCAAGTAGATCGCGAAGGAAAATTTATTCTTTGTAAAAAATCAATTCAACCATACGAAAATATAAGAAAAGCTGGATCTGATTATAAAAAAAAATCATTAATCTTACGTAAAGGCACTAAGATTAGCGCATCACAATTATTAGCAGCTAAAACATTAGGAATATCTAAAGTAAAAGTTTTTGCAAAACCAACTGTTATTTTATTTTGCTCTGGAGATGAAATTTCAGATAACCCAAATCTTAACAATAAAACGATAAATGGGATCTCAGAATATTTTAATTCTTTCAAGGAACAATATAATTACAACTTTATCTATCTTGGAATTGTTAAAGATAAAGCAAAAGATCTTAAAAAAATTTATAATGCATTAAAAAAAAATAAAAAAGAAAATGTTATTTTTGTAAGCACGGGTGGAGTGTCCATGGGTCATAAAGATTTTATTCCATCTATGTTAACAAAATATAACTATAAAATAATTTTTCATAGAATGAATATGAAGCCAGGAAGACCAACTTTGTTTGCCAGAAAAAATAGTAGTTTTTATTTTGGCTTACCTGGAAATCCTATTTCAACTATTGTTGGGTTTCATTTTTTGATTATGCCACTCGTTCTAAAATTACAAAATATTCAATTTAAATGGAAAATAGGAATCTTAAACACTAATCAAATAAAAAATAAAAAAATGTCTTTATTTTTACGAGGAAGTGCAATCAATAAAAAAATTAATATATTACCAGGTCAAGATTCTTATAAAATTTCTACCTTGGTGAAGGCAAATTGCTGGGTATTACTTGATCAAAATAAATCTTTGGTTAAAAAAGGCTCAAACGTAAAGTATATAAATTATGAAAATTAAAATTGAATTATTTGGGGCAGCTAGAGATTTTGCGAATGATAATATTTTGGAACTCAAAATAGAAAATCAAACAAATATTAAAGGAATAAGGGAAAATCTTCTTCAATGGTTACAAAAAAAACATCCAAATAATAGCACTTACTCAAATATTGTTAAAAATTCAGCTTTTTGTGATGAAAATAATGAAATTGTTCATGATGATTACTTGGTTTCAAAAGAACAAAAGCTTTGTATTATTCCACCGATTGGAGGGGGCTAATGTTTCATTGTGATGTAGTGGATGTTACTAAAAACAAAATAACTTTAGAAAAGGCGCAAGCATTTATTGAATCTCATAAATGTGGTGCATCTCTTTTTTTTATTGGAACCGTTCGAGACAATAATAATGACAAAACGGTAACCGGTATTACCTACGACTCTCATGATGGCATGGTGAAAAAAAGTTTTGAAGAAATATTTGATGAAGCGAACAAAACATTACAATTACAGCATCCAGTTGCTTTTGTAGAGCATGCAAAAGGCTATGTACCATTAGGCGGTATTTCAGTTGTTATCGCCGTGGCGTGCAAACACCGTGCTCAAGTTTATGAATTTTCTCGATACATAATTGAAGAAATAAAAAAAAGAACTCCAATTTGGAAAAAAGAACATTATATTAATGAAGAAACATCTTGGTTAGATGGTAAAAAAATAGAAGCTAAATAAATACTTTTCCTACCATTAATGGTCTAGCTGTCCTGTACATCACGGCAGATTTGGCAACAAATTTTTTCTCAATATTTTCTACAACTGCTCCAGCAGTAATAATACCAGAAGGATT
>VTPD01000034.1 GCA_008638015.1 Pelagibacteraceae bacterium
ACAATATAAGAGTGACCAACAATCCAACCAATATCACTTGCAGACCACCAAATATCATCAGGATTAATATCGTATACATTTTTCATCGTCCATTTAAGCGCAACTACATGACCTCCAATATCTCGCAAAATTCCTTTAGGTGTTCCAGTGGTTCCTGATGTGTACAAGATGTATGCAGGATCATTTGCATCACAACTGACGCATTCAGCTGGTTTTGCATTCTTAACAAAATCTTTCCAATCAATAAAATTTGAATCTATTGTAGCTTGATGAGAGTCTCTTTGAAAAATAACTACTTTTTCTATTTTGTGCTTTGCTTTTTTTAAAGCATCTTCAAGCAATGGTTTGTATTCAACTATTTTTCCAGGTTCTAAACCACAAGAAGCAGATAAGATAACTTTAGCTCCACTATCATCAATTCGACTTGCAAGCTCTGCTGAAGCAAATCCACCAAACACAACGGAGTGTACCGCTCCAATTCGAGCACAGGCTAACATCGCCATGATAGATTCCGGAATCATTGGCATGTAAATTATAACTCGGTCACCTTTTTGAACCCCATGAGCTTGTAAAGCACCGGCTAAAATAGAAACTTCCTTAGTTAATTCTTGATAAGAATATTTTTTTTTCACTCCTGTCATTGCGCTATCAAAAATAATGGCAGTTCTATCTCCATTACCTTCTTCCACATGACGATCTAAAGCATTAAAGCATGTATTAATCTTTCCACCTTTGAACCATTTATAAAAAGGAGGGTTGCTTGCGTCTAAAATTTGAGTTGGCTTTTTAATCCACCTTACATCTTCAGCAGCTTTGGACCAAAAATCCTCTTTGTTTTGAATGGATTGAGAAAAAACTGAATTATAAGTACTGCTCATAAAAATTATCAAATTTTAGATTACTCTTAATATATTTTTAAACTAATAATTGTTTTTTAAAAAATTATTTAAAAAAAACATAAGATTCAATAACTTAATTGGTTGTTTTTGACTTATCAAATATAACAAATTCAAGTACTTAGTGATGATTATTTGCAAAATAAATTTGCAAATTTTGTTTAAACAAAAAAGGGAGAATAAAAATATGAAAACCGCTATGTTAGCGTCAAATGACTTCACTGGAATTACATTCTGGCTGATTTCAATGGCACTTTTAGCTTCGACTGTATTCTTTTTCATGGAAAGAAATTCAGTAAAAGCATCATGGAGAACGTCTATTACATTATCTGGTCTTGTGACTGGTATCGCGTTTTTCCATTATATGTATATGAGAGAAGTTTGGATCACTACAGGAACTTCTCCAACAGTATTTAGATATATCGACTGGTTACTTACAGTTCCATTATTGATGGTTGAATTCTACTTCATTCTATCAGCAGTGAAAAAAGTATCTGGTGGTATTTTCTGGAGATTAATGATCGGAACATTAATCATGTTAATTGGTGGATACTTAGGTGAAGCTGGTTACATGAATGTTACTGCTGGTTTCGTAATTGGAATGGCAGGATGGATCTACATCTTATATGAAGTATTTTCAGGTGAAGCAGGTCAAGAAGCGGCTAAGTTAAAAGGCCCAGCTGCAGACTGTTTCAATTTCTGTAAATGGATTGTTACATTAGGTTGGTCAGTTTATCCATTAGGTTACCTATTTGGATACATGGTTGGCGGAACTGATGAAGCAACATTAAATAATATTTATAACCTTGCAGATTTTATCAATAAAATCTTATTTGGTTTAGTGATTTATCAAACAGCTAAATCGCTTACTCCAGCAGGAAGCAAATAATTATTTAAATTAAATTTTAAAATTAAAAAGGCCTCTTTTTTAGAGGCCTTTTTTTTTGCCCCAAGCAAAATTAGAATTAATTGTAACAGTACCATCCTTATAAGACAGTCCGTTGTCTCGATCTTGTTTGAGAAAAGAAGCTCCATCTAAATCTATATAATCAGCAATCTTTAAATATTGTAAAGCAGGGTAAAGTGATAGCGAGGAGCTAACCATGCAGCCTAACATTATTTTTTTATTTTTTATTTTTGTGAGAATTTTTTTTATATTACTTTCAGTTCCAAATTTATCTAATTTTAAATTGATATAATCATAATATTTTATCTGTTTATGTAAGTTTTTGTTATTGGTGTGAAAGGTTTCATCAGCACAAAATGGAATAGAAGTTTTAATATCTTTTAATAAATAATCCTTTCCTCTTGGAAAAGGCTGTTCAATCATTGCAATATTATATTTTTCTAATTGATGAATATTTTTTTGAAGAAAAGACTTGGTCCAACCTTCATTAGCATCAATAATAACTTTACTTTTTTTACAAATAGACTCGATTAATTGTAATTTTTCAAACACTTCATTTTCATTTAATTTAATCTTTAAAATTTTAACTTTTGCTAATTTTTGTAGAACTGTTTTTGTTTTTTCTAAATTGAATATAGGAACCGTCATTGCCGTAGTAAATTTTGATGGAATTTTATGTTTTTGCAAAAAAGAAGTGTTATTTATTTTACAATTTAGATCAGTTTGTGCAGCTGAAATAGCATTTTGAAGAGAAAAATAGGGGATAGTCTCAATTTTTTCTTCATTAATTTTTGTAATGAGAGTTGTTTTGTTTTTTTTTAAATATTTTAAAATATTGGTTAATTGTTCATTATAGCGGTCATAAGGTATGCATTCACCATAGCCAACGCACTTTCCGTCTTTGAGAATAATATCAATTACTTTGATTAATTTTTTTGATCCGCGTGAGATAGTAAACTGATCTTTTAAATGAAAAACTCTTACTTTATAAAGTAACTTAATTTTATTTAATTTCTTCGTTGTCATTCGTTTTTAGATAAATATAAAGGAGATCATGCCAAAAGTAACCTATATAGAATTTAACGGACAAGAGCATACAGTTGAAGTTGAAAAGGGCCTTTCAATTATGGAGGGAGCAGTTCAAAATAATGTTCCAGGTATTGATGCAGATTGTGGTGGATCTTGTGCTTGTGCAACTTGCCATGTTTATGTGGACGAGGACTGGAAAGACAAATTACCTGAACAATCAGATGCTGAAAAAGATATGTTAGATTTTGCTTTTGAAACAAAAGCAAATAGCAGGTTAAGTTGCCAAATTTTTTTAGAAGATGAAACGCTAAATGGTATTGTCGTTAGACTCCCAGAAAAACAAGGTTAAATGATAAAGACAGATGCGTTAATTATTGGAGCTGGTCCAGTTGGTTTATTTGCTGTATTTGAGCTTGGTATATTAGGATTAAATGCTCATGTGGTAGATAATTTAGATAAAGCTGGTGGACAATGTATCGAGCTTTATCCTGACAAACCCATTTACGATATTCCTGCAGTTCCAGAGTGCACTGGCGAAAGTTTAACAAAAAATCTTTTAAAACAAATAGAGCCTTTTAAAACTTCTTTTCATTTTAACCAAAGAGTAAACTCTGTTATCAAAAACAAAGATCACTGGATCGTTGAGACAAGTGATAATATAAAGTTTGAGACACCCAATGTAATTATTGCAGGTGGAGTAGGGTCATTTGAACCGAGAAAGCCACCCATTCAAGGGATTGAAAAATTTGAAAGTAAAAATTTATTTTATTCCGTTAAAAATAAAAATAATTTTGCCAATCAAAATGTTTGTATATTTGGAGGAGGGGACTCGGCTTTAGATTGGGCAGTTGAGCTTTCTAAAATTGCCAAAAAAATTTATTTAGTGCATCGTCGAGATGATTTTAGAGCCGCACAACACACAGTAGATCAAATGAAAGAAATTGCAAAGACTGGAAAAATAGAAATATTAACTAATTTTCAGCCTAAAAACTTTCTCGGAACTGATGTGATTGAAAAAGTTGTTATTGAAAATAACGATAAGACAATAAAAGAAATTAATGTCGATTCTGTTTTGGCTTTTTTTGGTCTCAAAATGGAATTAGGTCCTATTTTAAATTGGGGTTTGAACTTAGATAAGAAAACAATTGTCGTTAATACGGAAAATTTTGAAACAAATGAAAAAGGCATCTTCGCCATTGGTGACATTTGTACTTACCCAGGAAAGCTTAAATTGATTTTATGTGGTTTTCATGAGGCTGCACTTGCGGCACAAGAATGTTTTAGAAGAGCAAGACCTGATGAAAAATATGTGTTCAGGTTCACGACTTCTTCAAGCGATATTCATAAAAGACTTGGTGTAAAATAGTTTCTAGAATTTTTTATCCACAAACCCACAACATCTAGTTACGATGTTCTCTTTTTGATTCACTAATGAATCTAATTTGGACTCAAAATACAACCTGACTAAGTGTATATGTTTTTGTATAAAGAACAAAATAAGAACATATATGAAAGACACATTGCCTTTAATTTTGCAAAAAGTAAGCGCAGGATTTCCTTCTCCCGCAACTGATTACATTGAAGAACCTATTAATTTAAATGATGAGCTTATTAAAAATCCGTCTTCTACTTTTTTAATTAGAGTTCAGGGTAATTCAATGATTGAGCATAAAATTACAGAGGGAGATGTTCTTATTGTTGATCGTAGTCTGAAACTAAAATCAAATTCTATAGCAGTTTTAAATTTTGAAGGTGAGTTGGTGGTGAAAAAAATTATACAAAGAAATAATAAATATTTTATCTGCTCTACAAAAAATAATTCCTTAGATTATTTAGAAATTGAATCTTGTCTAGATACCCAGCTATGGGGAGTAGTTAGTTATGTTATACACAAAGTGTAATAAAAAAAAAATAATAGCCTTAGTAGATTGTAATTCTTTTTATGTTTCTTGCGAAAGATTATTTAATCCAAAAATAAAAAATGTACCTGTTATTGTTTTATCTAATAATGATGGCTGCGTTATTTCAAGATCTACTGAAGCTAAGCAAATTGGGATTAAAATGGGAGAGCCTTATTTTAAAGTTAAGCATTTAGTAAAAAAAAATAATGTAGCAGTGTTTTCATCCAACTACGCTCTTTATGGTGACCTTTCTAGAAGGGTGATGAATATTCTAAAAAAATTTTCTTCACGTATTGAGTATTATTCTATTGATGAAGCATTTTTAGATTTAACAGATATGATTATAGAAAATATAAACGATTATATTGTGGAAATGAAAAAAAATATCTATCAGCACACAGGAATACCAGTGAGTATAGGTGTGGCATCTACAAAAACACTAGCAAAAGTTGCAAATCTTTTAGCTAAAAAAAAAGATAATGGAGTAGAGAACTTAACTATTAGATCAAGTGATGAAATAAATAGTATTTTGCAAAAAATAGACGTGAGAGATATTTGGGGAGTGGGTAGTCAGCTTTCAAAATTATATAAAAAAAATAATATAAATAATGGTTATGAATTAAAAATTAAAAATACTGCATGGATAAGAAAAAATACAAATATCATTGGTTTGAAAACAGTTGCTGAGCTCAATGGCATAAGCTGTATTGACTTTAACGACGGAGAAAATGCACCAAGAAAAAGTTGTTGCGTATCAAGATCTTTTGGTAAAAAAGTTGAAACATTACAGGAATTGGAACAGTCCATTACTTCTCATTGTTTAAATGCCGCTGAAAAAATTAGGCAAGATCAGCAGTTAGTTAAGTCAGTTATTATTTTTATTAAAACCAGCCCATTTGATCAGAGTAATTTTATTTCCTTATCGAAAAAAATTGATTTACCAATAGCTACCGATGATAGTTTTGTGTTGTTGGATATCTGCCTAAAAGCTTTGTCTGAAATATTTATTAAAGGACAAAAATATCAAAAAGCAGGAGTTCTTTTTTTAGGATTGCAAAATAAAGAAAATTATCAAGCTAATCTTTTTTCTATTAAAGACTCTGAAAAATCAGGAAAATTAATGAAAATTTTAGATGATGCTAATTTAAAGTTTGGAAGAAATTTTATGTCAGTTGGTGATGTGGGATTTAAAGGAAGCTGGAAAATGAGAAGAGACTATTCTTCAAGAATAGATACATCTGATTTTAAACGCCTACCTACTGTAAATAGTGGTTAAATTCTTAATATTGTTTTCACAGTTATTTAGCTTTTTAATATCATCATTTCTGGCGAGAAAAAAAATAAACAAAACAAATACCCAGGTAGTTGCAGCTAGAATTAAAAAATAGGGTGAAAAAAAATAAGCAAAAAGACTAAAGATCATAACTAAAATAGAAGAGCGAATAAACACAACTTCCTTAAACACTGCTGAAATATTTAAAGAATGTTTCACCAGATTTATGAAGCTCATTTTGGATGGTCCACAATAACGAGAGCCTCTAATTGAATCAAAAAAACTTACAGAATGTAAAGATGGAATATTTTTTGTAATAGATCCAGAATAGCTAAGCCAAATAGATCCATCGGATATTATTTGTTTTACAGCTTTTTTCGATAAACAAGAATAGTTTCCAAATTTAATCATGTTTCCAGTGATTAAATAAGTTAAAATTTTATGAATTTGATATAAAGTTTTAAAAAGCAAACCTTCGCTTCTTTTGACTCTATTAGCAGTAATAATTTCAGGATTTGAATTTTTTGTTAAATTAAAAAAATTTTTTAATTCTTCAGGTCTATCTTCACCATCACCATCCATTGGTATGATGTAATCAAATTCAATATTAGAGTAGATATATTTTAATCCTGTTGCAATTGCATGGCAGTGACCTCCATTTTTTAACAGGTGTAAGATCTGAATTGATTTTATATTTACAAGATTTAAATTATTAAATTCGATTGTTTCTTTAGATGCATCGTTTACAAGCAATACGGATATTTCACAATTTTGATTAGTAATTTCATAATCAATATTCTTAATAAGCTGAGATGCTGAATCGGTATCATTATAAATAGGAATTAAAATAATATATTTTTTCATTTTTTATTTGTAATTAGGTTATCTGATATACAAAATTCTTTATCATTACTCGTTACTTTAAAATTTTTATCAAAACACATTTGTTTATTATCTAATAACTGGGTTGTCCAAGAAGGTCTTGATTTTAGATGATAAGACAAATTACCTACAATCCATTCATTTTTTCCTGAAATATATTTGATTTCATAATTTCTATTATTTTTAAACCATTCTTGAGCAACTACTTTCGCAATGTTACTTCCATCATAATCAGTTCTTTTATCTTTTTGAGTTATTGAAATGTATCCATATAGCAAAGGTGAAAATAGAAAGAAAAAAATAAAGATTATATAAAAATTTTTAAGGTTATTTAAATTTATTTTATTTTGGAAAAAATAAATAACCAAGGTTCCAAAATATAAATAAAAAGGAGTCATCCACATTGTTCTAATTTTGGCACCCATGAGCAAAGAAGTTAAAAAAATTAATAATAGCGGCGCAAAATTTACTACTAAAAGATAAATAAGATTATCATTTTTGTAATTACAATTAATTTCTGATTTTTTTTGTATTAAAAAAAAAGATATTAAAAAGAATGGTATTAAAATAGCAATTTGTTTAGATAAAAAAGTTAAAGGCTGAATTATATGATCTAGGAATACCTTTGTTTCTCCAGTTCTTTTTAAGCCGTATAAAATCGTTATATAATTATTTTCAGTTAACCATAAAATATGAGGAAAAATTATAATTAAAAAAATAATTCCTGGTAAAAAATGAATTATTTTAAAGTTATTTTTTTTAATAAAGTAAAAATAAAATATTATTACGCCAAGAATTAAATAGATAAAAAGATACTTTGACAAAAAACCTAGTGCCATTACCAAACCTAGAATAAAGTAATCTTTTGCTTTATTTTTATTAAAGCATTGATGGCCGTAATAAACTGCCATAGCCCAAAATGGTAGTTGGCAAACATTTACGTTAAATTCTGGTGTTGTAAAATTATAAAAAAAAATACCTTCCAATAAAATTACAGATAGGAATGCATAATTATTATTATTTAATATTTCCAATGAAAAAAGGTAAACATAATAAAAAGCAATAATCACAAACAATTGACTTAAAAAATAATATGCCCAATCTTGAGGACCGAATATTTGATAAAAGATTTCTGGAAAAAGGGCGCTGAGAGGAGGATGTTTGATAAATCCCCAATCCAGATTGCTACCCCAGGCTAACGCTTCAATGGTATCAAGTGGTAAGTTGCTATTTGTAACTGAAGGAATCAGTGTCCAAATTATTAGATGTGTTGATAAAAAAATTAATAATTTTTTATTAACCGTCATTTAAGTAGTTTTATATGCTTTATTATTAATTGACACTCGAAAATACAAATCTATTATCCTTATTTTTTATGGCTACAAAAATTCCTAAAAATTACAAACCAACTGCAAAAGAAAAGTATATGTGTGCTAAGCACAAGGCTTATTTTAAGCAGTTATTGTTTAATTGGAAAAAAGAATTAATCGAACAAAATAATAGAATTATTTTTAATGACATGGATGATAATTCTGCATCTGCAGATGTTGTGGACCAGGCTACTTCTGTAACAGGAAAAGCGGTTGAAATGAGAACGGTTAATAGAAACAAAAAATTAATTAATAAAATAGATTCAGCTGTTAAAAGAATAGAAGAGGGAACTTACGGATATTGTGAGGAAACGGGTGAGGAAATTGGATTAAAAAGATTAATGGCAAGACCTATTGCAACTCTTACAATTGAAGCTCAGGAAAAACACGAAAAGCAAGAAAAAATCTT
>VTPD01000035.1 GCA_008638015.1 Pelagibacteraceae bacterium
CATTCAAATTTTGCAGAATATACACCTTTATTTTTAATTGCTTTCATATTGTTAGAATCCGCAGGTGTATCTTCACAATTTTTAACCTCCGTTGGAGTAGCTTTTCTGTTAGGAAGAATATTTCATGCTTATAGTATGTTTGCCCAAAAAGGATTATTTAGGGTGTTAGGAATGATGCTTACCTTTATTCCTTACATAATAATCATTATTCGTTTACTCGTTGTCTATTTCAAATAACTCTTTAAAATCAACAATAATGACCATTGTATCAAAGAATTTTTATGATTTTTCTTATGCAGACTTATCTAAGTTTATTTTAGATCATTTTTCTTTAGAGCCAAAACAAGTTGGAATGCGTACAAACCAAATTTGGAAATTTGTTTATAAAAAAGGTTTCTCTGAAGTTTCCCAATTTTCAAATCTTCCCATTGAAACAAAAGAAAATTTGCAAAAATTATTTAATTTCAAAAGAATAACTATCAAAGAGAAAAAAATCTCAAAAGACGGAACTATTAAATGGCTATTACAACTTGAGGATCAAAATCTTGTTGAAACAGTCTTTATACCAAGTGAAAACCGGGGGACCTTATGCATTTCATCCCAAGTTGGATGTACTCTGAATTGTAAATTCTGTCATACTGGAACTCAAAGAATGGTCAAAAATTTATCGACCAGTGAAATTATTAATCAAATTCTAGTTGCAAAGGATGAGCTGGGTGATTGGGGAACTCAAAAAAAAATTACTAATATTGTTTACATGGGCATGGGTGAACCTTTTTATAATTTTGATAATGTCAAAAAATCAATTTCTATTTTAAAAGAAATTCATGGATTAGATTATTCTTCTAAAAAAATAACAGTCTCTACTGCAGGTGTAGTTCCAGAAATCATAAAAGCCGCAAATGAAATAGGAACGTATTTGGCTCTGTCGCTACATGCGCCCAATGATATTTTGAGAGAAAAAATCATGCCCATAAATAAAAAATACAAAATAAAAGATTTAATAGAAAGTTGTTCAGCTTATACAAAAATAAATAAAGAAAAGATTTTTTTAGAATACGTTTTATTAAAAGATGTTAACGACAGTGAAGAATGTGCAAAACAACTTATAAAATTAATGTCTTCTTTTCCAAGTAAACTAAACCTCATTGAATTTAATGCTTGGCCAGGAGTTAGTTACCAACCTTCCTCAACCGATGCCGTGCAAAAATTTTATCAAACTATTAAAAAATCAGGACACATAGTTACTCTCCGAAAATCTAGGGGGGAAGATATCTTGGGTGCCTGCGGTCAGCTCAAGACTGAAAGTGAAAAATTAAGAAAAACTATTTAAAATCAAATTAGTTGAAAAAACACTAGTTTATACGATCAGACTTTAGCCACAAAAAATAACTAGTCTGATTGTAAAAAAGTAGTATAACCCTGGCTCCTTAAAATAAGACTTATAACCATGACAAAAAAAGAAGAAAAAATTAAAAAAGAAAAAATTATTAAAATAAAAAAACGCATCTTAAAAGAGTCTGCTAATACGAAGGAAAATTATAAGACTACTTTTAAAGATATTAAAAAATATTTTAAAATTTTTAATAAAGCTTTATTCAAAGACTCCCTTAATCCATTTAACGATATTAAAATCAGAAAAATGAATGGTTGTTGGGGTCAATGTGTAGAAGATTATTCCTTAAGAAAAGGAACGAAATTTTTCTGTCTAGAAATGCAACCAAGCTATCATAATAAAAAAGAATTTTTGCAAACTTTAGCGCATGAAATGATACATTTGTGGCAACAGACAATCAAAAAAGATTCGGGAAATCATAACTCATTATTCTATAGTTTTAGACCGAAATTTAAAAAATACGGTTTACACTTATAAAATTACACTAAAGTTACCAATTCTTCAGCAGAAGTAGGGTGCACAGGAATTGTATTGCGCAAATCATTTAAGGTAAAATTTTTGGCAAATGAAATTGCAATAGACTGAATAATTTCTGCAGCACTATCTCCTATATAAATAATTCCAAAGATTTTTTCTGTTTTAGGTTGGTATAAAACTTTTATAAACACTTTATTTATTTTTTTAGAAAAAGCATATTTCAAAGGTTTAAATTCTGTTTGTAAAACTTTGTAAGGAATATTTCTTTTTTTTAAATCATTTTCACCTAAACCAATTGATCCTACTTCTGGTTGAGTAAAAATTGCAGAAGCAATTTTATCATAATCTAAACTATTTTTATTTCGATATAAAAAATAATTCACTAAATGTACCGCTTCACGAATAGCAACAGGTGTTAAATTTTTTCTATTCGTTACATCCCCCAAAGCAAAAATATTTTTAATATTTGTTTGAGATAATTTGTTAACTTTAATTGCACCTTGAGAAGTAAGTTTAATTTTAGCATTATCTAGATTTAATGAAGAAATATTTGGAATTCTTCCGATAGCAAAAATTACAAGATCCGTAACTATCGTTGCTTTACTAGTTGAGACTAGCAAGCTCTTGTTATATTTTTTAATAGATTGGACAGTGCTTTCATCATAAATTTTTATTTTTTTATTTTTTGCTGAATTTAATATTCTTTGTCCAATGTCAGGATCAAATTCATTTAATACTGTTTTCTTTCTGATGATTAGGTTAACGTCGTAATTTAAGTTTTTAAGTAAAAAAGCAAACTCCAGGGCAATATAACCGCTACCAACTATACTAATTTTTTTGGGAATTTGTTTCATTTCAAAAAATTGATCTGAATTAATAGCAAGATGTTTGCCATCTATATCTGGCATACTTGGTGTCGAGCCAGTAGCTATGATAATATTTTTTCCTTGAATATTTTTTTTTGATTTTTTTAAATGTATTGTGTTTGCATTTACAAATGAGGCATGATCTTGAAAAATAACTACTCCAGCTTTTGTTAAATTTTTAATATAGATTTTATTTAATCGGTTAATTTCTTTATTTTTATTTACAACTAACTTTGTCCAATTATGAGTTGGTGTTTTATATATTTTCCAGCCAAAATTAATAGCGTCAGAAACATAATCTGAAAAATTTGATGCATACACATAAAGTTTTTTAGGAATACAACCTCTTATGACACAGGTGCCTCCCACTTTATTTTTTTCTATAATACAAACCTTTTTTCCTGTGGATGCCATTAATCTAGCAAATCGTACTCCGCCTGAACCTGCGCCAATTACAATAAAGTCAAATTTATCTTGCATAACTTTGTTTTACCAAAAGATGGTTGATAAGAAATATTTTATTTTTTTTATTTACTGATATTGTATCGGCATGCCAAGTTTTGATGTTGTTAGTAAAATTAGTTATCAAGAATTAAACAATGCCCTTGCTAACTGCCTAAGAGAAATAAATACAAGATATGATTTTAAAGGCTTAAATATAGTTATTGAATTTAAAGAAAAAGAAAAACAAATCATAACTTTAGCTCCAGATCCAATGAAGCTTAAGCAAATAAATGAGCTATTTACTGGTCATTTAGTCAGAAGAAAAATCGATCCAAGAATTGTCAAGGTTAAAACAGTGGAAGACGCAACGGGAAACTCCAAAAGACAAACGAGTGATCTACAAGAGGGAATTGATCAAGAAAGTGCAAAAAAAATTATTAAACAAGTGAAAGACTCAAAAATTAAAGTTCAGGTAAAAATTCAAGGAGATGAATTGAGAGTTGATGGAAAAAAACGAGATGATTTACAAGAAACAATGGGCATCATAAGAACCATAGATATTGGAAGACCAGTAGAGTTTACTAATTTTAGAGACTAAATGAGTAAAAGATATTCTGGTAAATCAAATAAAGATAGAAGTTTGAAAAAAAAACCAAAATTTTCTAAAAAAATTAAAAAGAAAATTCGATAAAATAATACCAAACATAAGCTACGAGCACTGCAGGTATGGCACTATATAAAGTTGCCAAGATTGCAGCTTTAGGTGAAATAGCAATCGCAGGAAATAAGGCATCTCCATCATTTGATATCGAGTTACCAATCTGAGCTGCCAAAGGAATGTGACCAGCAATATACATGCTTGTAATCATAATCTGAGGTCCACATCCTGGAATAAATCCAACCAAAATTGCAGCCAAAGGTAAAAACGGTCCGAGATAAATTAAATTATCAAACATTTTTCCACCAGTGGCAAAATCAATCATTTCATAACAAACAAATGCTACAATAACCCAAGCAGTTACAAAACAAGTTAGATCTGCAACAGATCTAAAATTTTTATGTCTGCATTCTGCAATCTGAATATCTGATGAAGGGTTAAATAACCAAATACCTAATGATAATAGGCCACCCAAAAAACCAATTGTTAATCCTAAATTTATGTTTGAAAATATTAAATTAATGTCTTTACCAAAGGCATTAATAATTCCTAGGATAATTCCTGGAATTAAAAAAAATATCCAGAATTTATAAAAAATATTTGGAGCTAAATTTGGCGCATCCTCTTCTACATAAATTGCTTTGCGGTCAAATTGTGGGGCTATTTTATTTTCAAACATTTTAACAATGTAACCAGTTACAATTGCAATAGTAAAAGTTAGTGAAATAACAATCATTGCAACGAAAGGCTTTGCGGCAATTAATAAAAAGGCAGCGTCACCCATGGTAGCAACCAATGTAGCTATAACAGCACTGAAGCTAATGGCATTTCTTACATAAAGAGTCATGACCATGATTGCTCCTCCACACCCAGGTATTGCTCCTAAAAAAGTAGCAATAAAAACATCAAACTGTTCATGCTTTTTAATAAATGATTGAATATCAAAATCTTTTTTATGTAAATACGCAAAAACAAAAACTGTAGCTGCAACAAAAGATGTCACGGAAATAAACGCATCGCTCACACTTTGAATTGCAATCTCTCTAGTTTCACTTACAAAAAATAATGAAAACAAAATAAAAAAAACAATAATCTTAGCCAATCTTAAGCTAGGAAATCTATTTGCAATTTTTAAAACTATATCTACCATTTAAATTACTATGAATAATGTAGGTGTTTATTGATTTTTTTACAAGAGGGCTCATAAATTTTCAGGATGATTTAAAGTTTTTTTGGAGTATTTGCTTTAAGAAAATTGATATTTATGCTTAATAGTCTTTTTTATTAAAATGCAAAATTTAGAATTCAAACGTACAGCAAAAAAATTAGCTCAAGCTTTTAATAGCGGAAAAGTCATTAATCCTATTTCAACAAAATTTACTAAAAACTCTAAAATTGCAAATGCATTCAGAGTTGAATGCGAAAGCTTAATCAAATCGCCAGTAATCGGATTTAAAGCAGGTGGAACAGGTATTGCTATGCTAAAAAAACTGGGTGAAAAAGAACCATTTTATGCATCCATTTTTAAAAAAAATTTATTACAAAGTGGTGGCTCGGTAAAAATAAATAAATACACGCTAGGAATTGAACTAGAAGTTTTTTTTCAAATAAAAAAATCACTATTTAAAAGCAAGGCTAAAGTAACTGAAAAAAATATATCTAAATTTGCTAGCCACATGGGCCCATGTATTGAAGTAGTTGGATACCGACAAAAAAAGAAAGGGCTAAAATACCTTGGAGATTTATCTAGTGACTTTGGAGCAAATGTGAAATTTCTCATAGGAAAAAAACAAAAATTTAAAAAAATTCAATTTAGTAATTTAGCCACAACAATTTATAATAAAAAAAGTGGTCAAATAGCTAACGGAAATACAAAAGCAGTTTATGACAGTCCAATCAAATCTTTGGTATGGTTGTTAAATAAAATCAAAAAAGATGGTGTTATTTTATCAAAAGACTTTCTTGTATTCACAGGATCGACCGTTGGTGTTGTTCCCATTCAAAAAATTGGATTGTTTAAAGGTGAAATTAAATCTTTAGGATCAGTACAAGCTGTTATTAAAAACTAGCTAGCTTTTTTTAGTTGTCTTTCTTTTTCAAACATTCTTGCCAATCTATCAATCATATAATCAGAAGCTTCAAATACATTCTTAGGCTTAAAGATTTTCGTTTCAGCAAGATCCGTTCTATCCTCTAAAGTTATTTTTTTTCTTAATCTTTCTTTGGCAGTTTCACCCTCAATAAATAATAAGATTAAATAATCTTCTTCGCTTACTGCATCTTCATTTTTAATAAAACATTCTCCATTTTCAGCAATATGGTCAACAAATCTTAATGGTGCTCTGCGTAATGCCAAATATCTTTTGTTAATTTGAAATACGATAGATTTCATATTTCTTGAATATCTCTCTAAACGTTCTACTACTTTTTGCTTTAAGAGATTTTCAGCCTTTTGGGCTTCGAAAATTTTTCTTGCTTCTTCTTTTGTTTGTCTTCGAATTTCAAGTTCAGCTAATTTCTGTTCTCTTCTTTTTTGCTTGATGAGCTGATATTTTTCTCTAATTTTTACAAGTCTATCATCTACAGCTCTTAGCTGTTCCCGCAACAATCTTATTTTGTCTTTTTCAACACGCTTATATTCTTTTAATTTTTCTTTGCGTAAACGTTCTTGTAATCTTTCCTCTTTGATTTTATTGCGAAGAGCAATTTTTTCTTCAAGAATTCTCTTTCTCTCTTTGGCTTTGGCCTCTTTAATTTTTAATTTTTCTTTAGCTATTCTTATTTTTTCCTTTTCTTTTTGTGCTTTAATTCTTGCTAATTCTTTAATTTTTCTCTCTTTAGCTTTAATACGTAGCTGTTCTTTTCTTTCTTTGGCTTTTATTCTTTTTTGTTCTTTTGCAATTTTTTGTGCTATTTTTTTCTCTAATAGCGCTTTTCTTTTTCTTTCTAGTAATTCTTTTTTCTTAAGAATTTTTAATCTTATTTTTTCCTTCTCAGCTTCTTTTTTCTTTCTTATTCTTTCTCTTTCTCTTTCTTTTGCAGTTTCAATTCTTAATTTTTCAAGCTTTTGTTTTTTAAGTAATTTTTGCTTTTCAATATAGTCCTTCCATAGTTCGATCTTAGAACGTACAAAACTTCTTAAACCAAACCAGTCGCTTAATTGATTTTTTAACTTTTCTAAAAATTGTTGTATTGCGTTTTGACGTACAATCTTTTTTTTAGGTAATAATTTTTTTTTAGGAGTATTTTTTCTTTTTTGTTTTTTTTTAATTATTAATTTTTTTTTATTATTTTTTTTATTTATTTTTTTAATTTTTAAAACTTTCTTTTTCTTGATAACTGCTTTCTTTACCTTGGGAATTTTTTTCTTTTTATTAATTTTTTTAGTTTTTGTATTTTTTTTTATTTTTTTTAAATTAATTTTTTTTACTAATAATTTTTTCTTTTTTAAAACTTTTTTTTTATTTTTCTTGCTTTTATTTTTTTGAATTTTTTTTTTCATTTAGCTTTATTAATAGCGTCTATAATTACCTCAACTGGTTGGGCGCCTGATAACATCACCTTATTATTAAATACAAAAAAAGGTACTCCCGTTATGCCCATCTCTCTTCCAGCAACATCCATTTGATATATTTTTGTTATATTATCTTTTAACTTAAATTGATTATTTAACTCTTCACTTTTGATACCATGATTTGCAGCTATTTTAATAAGATTTGTAGTATCGCCAATATCAATACCATCGATAAAATAATTATGAAAAATATCAAATAATACTTTCTCCTGTAAATTGTATTTTTTCATATAGGCGACTAAAATATGTGACGGAACAGTACTTGGGGTTTTTTTTATTAACTCTAAGTTAAAATTTAAATTTTCTTTTTTTGCCTCTTGTACCATATGGTCATACATTGGCTTGGCATTAGCTTTGCTGCCAAATTTTTTTTCAATATATTCATCCCTATCCATTCCATTTAGAGGCATTGTAGGATTTAACTGAAATGGAATGTGAATTATTTCACAATTAACTTTAATTTTTTCAATTGCTTTTTTTAATCTCTGATGTCCAATAAAACACCATCCGCAAACGGTATCGCTATAAACTTCTATTTTCATTTGTTGAAATGATTAAAAAACTACTTAAATTCTTTAAGCAAAGCTTCTGCACTTCTTGCAATTAAATTTGTATCACTATTGACAGCTACAAAAGTAAATCCGTCAGCTACATATTTTTTGGCAAAGTCTTTTTTAGCTGTCAAAATTCCAATTGGAATATTGTGTTTCGCACAAACATCTTTTGCCTGAAGAATTAACGATTGAACTTCTGAGTCTTCAAATTGACCTAGCTTTCCAATCGATGCAGATAAATCACTTGGGCCAACAAAAATTCCATCTACGCCATCCACTGCTGCAATTTTAGGAATATTTTCTATTGCATTCTTAGTTTCACATTGGACTATCACGCAAATTTCTTTTTCAGCTTTATGATAATAGTCAGTTACAGTGCCATATTTATTCATTCTTGCCGCTGACATCACACCTCTTATTCCTTTTGGAGGGTATCTAGTTGAGCTTACTGCATCTGCTGCTTCTTTTTCATTCTCCACAAATGGAAATAAAATTGTTTGTGCCCCCATATCCAAAACTCTCTTTACAGTAACAGGCTCATTCCA